>NZ_GG774825.1:0-73641 GCF_000163675.1 Bacteroides sp. D22
CGGGAGAAAAATAACTTTTTACGCCCAAAAGGAGAGGACTTCAAATGCATTTGTCGGGCCAGTTCCGAGAAAGGGAACAGAGAATGGAGGCGACCTAATTCACTCGTCGCAAAACTTTGACGATATTTTTTAAGCATATCGAACTCGGTAAAACCTAAACAAGGTTCGATTTCTGAGATTTTTTGTATCTTTACCATGTGTTTTTATTTTTAATTACCCCCGTTTTGGCCGTCAAACCGTTTTTTGGGGGGAATGCTTAAAGATACAAAAAAGGCAACTAACTCGCAATGAATTAGTTGCCTTAAATTTTATTATTTTAGGAATATCCCTAAATCAATATATAAAAAAATGAGAAATCACATTTCGGAAATAAATAAAAGAGAAGAATATAGAACAAGACATTATTGATAATGAGTTGGCTATTCAACTTTGATCTCCTCCTCATGTTAAAGACCTCTTTCTACAGAAGTATTTTCTCCAAATCATCAGGTACATACGCCATTCCGGAAAACTCCCGGGATGCTTCTTCTGTATAAGACTTCTTGCGAGTTTCCAACGTCTTATCCTCCGTGTGATATAACAATAAATTCTTTACTCCCAATTGTTGCGCCAGCCTGCCTGCATCCTGTGCCGTACTATGATGTTTTTCATAAGGTTTAAAACGTTCACGGTCCGCATATAAACAGAATGCTTCACACAATAACCAGTCTACTCCTTCAGCATACGCACGGTTTTGCTCATTATATGGTTCATCTCCCAAACAAGCCAGAGACTTTCCATCAGGCAATAATGCCCGGAAGCCAAATTGTTTTTCTTTAGTGGAGGCAATATCGAAAAATTGTACATTCAAGTCTCCGAGCCGGAGAGTATCACCATGTTTGACTTCACAGAACTCAACATACTTATTGATAGCTCCCATAACCGAGACAGGAAGCGTCATGCGGCATATTTGATCCAACACCATCAATACTTTATCGTGTCCATACACTCGAAACCTACCAGAATAGTGTCCATTGGATGCCCGCTGCGCAATGATACGTATCATCCAGACAGCCCCCAGTATATGATCGGTATGAGCATGCGTCACAAACATATCATGTATACTATCAATAAGCATATCCACTTTTTCCAACTGATTTAAAATTCCATTTCCCCCCCCTGCATCAACCAACAGCACTGTCTCTTTCGTTTTAAGGATAAAACAAGTATTATAGCATTTGGTTACAGTAGCATTACCCGTTCCGAGCATAATCAGTTCAGTCTCTATCTCATTCATTTCTTTCGTTGTCATTAATGTTGCTGATTCATTTGTCTATGGTCCAAAATAGTACTCATATTCTCCAAGGCCCATCCCACCAGTCCTTCAATATGAGGAATCAATGTACTTCCTGTATCTGTCAAGCAATACTCCACACGGGGAGGTACTTCAGCATATACTTTCCGTTCAACTAATCCATCTGATTCCAAAGTACGCAATGTAACAGTCAACATTCTTTGAGAGACATCTTCTATCGTTTTATGGATATCACTAAAACGCATAGTTCCATTTGCGTTCAGCGTAATAAGCACCAGCATCGACCACTTATCTCCCAAGCGGCTAAGCACATCTCTTATCGGACAATTCCCCGTCGGATGAAAGTTTTTCATTCTTTAACGTTTTGTATTTTATTGAGCTTCAGCAATAGTTACCTCTATGTAACTTCCTTATTTTCAAGTACGTTATTGCATTTCTCAAACAAGAGAGATACATTTGCATCACAAAAGTAATAAACTTACTAATAATAACTATTGTTTCATTTAAATAATTATGATTATGGCAAAGAAAGTTGCAGTTTTAGCAGTGAATCCGGTAAATGGTTGTGGATTATTCCAATATTTGGAAGCATTTTTCGAGAATGGCATTTCATATAAAGTATTTGCCGTATCGGATACGAAGGAGATTAAAACAAATTCAGGAATCAGCCTGACAGCAGATGATGTGATTGCTAATTTGAAGGGACACGAAGATGAGTTTGACGCACTCGTTTTCTCTTGTGGCGATGCAGTGCCTGTATTTCAGCAGAATACCGATAAGCCTTATAATGTAGATTTGATGCAAGTCATTAAAACGTTCGGGGATAAAGGGAAAATTATGATCGGACATTGTGCCGGTGCAATGATGTTTGACTTTACCGGTATAACCAAAGGGAAAAAAGTAGCAGTTCACCCATTAGCCAAGCCAGCTATTCAAAACGGAACAGCTACCGATGAGAAATCAGAGATAGATGGTAACTTCTTCACCGCTCAAGATGAAAATACCATTTGGACAATGCTACCACATATAATTGAAGCATTAAAATAATGCCTACAATGTAGATGCCAAACAATAAATATAAACACTGTAACATAAATCTACACATCCCAAGATGGAAAGGTATGTTCCTTTAAAAGAAACGATGCGTTTCTCGGTGTGAAACAAGTCGTTTCTTTTAAAGGAACGACTTGTTGGTTTAAAAGGAAAAACGACAAATATATCATTCTATTAATCAGGCATTTATAGATCATCAGAGCAACAACACAACCACACTCCCAACTTTAATATTTTTCAACAAACATACAACATCCATACACCCATAAAAAATATATCCTCTCTATCCTATTCTCTTTCCGTACTAAAATAAAGAAAAACGGAACATTACGAAAAAACAAAAACAGTATTATTCATTCTTAAAAAGTCCGTATATTAGCAGCTTGAAGATTTGAAAGAGATGAACAGCATACTCATTTTGAGTTTATCTAACTAAAGATGCCTAAAACAATATGACCAGAGAGAAAGAAAATTACAATGCATTTTTACTTCATTTTTTAGAAAGATTGAATGGCTGTGAATCTATTGAGAAAAAAATCACAGAATCACTTACGGATATTTGCGAATACTACGGTTTTAAAAGAGGATTCATTTACCAAACTGATGGATTTCGCTACTTTTATCTAAAGGAAACTGTCGGAAATAGCGACAACATCCTGCGACAACGTTTTGAAATCAGCGAAATGACCAATCAACATGCTGCGCGTATAAATGGAAAGAACAAACCTTTTTATGCTTGCAAAAACCAAAATACTTCTTGGAATGATGTAGACATCGTGGATTTTTATAAAGTCGACTCATTACTAATCCGGCAAATTCAAGACTCCGAAGGGAAAATTATCGGATTTATCGGATTTGGAGACAGAGAACATGCAATATCCTTCACCGACGAAGAACTTCAAGTGATTCATCTCATTTTAGGCTCCCTCTCCAAAGAAATAGCAGTGCGGGAATATAAAGAAAGAGAAGTGCGGGCAAGCAAGACATTAAGCAGCATCATGAATAATATGGGAGTTGACATTTATGTGAACTCTTTTGATTCTCATGATATGCTATATGCCAATGAATCTATGGCCGCTCCTTACGGAGACATCGAACATTTTGAAGGAAAAAAATGCTGGCAGGCTCTTTATAAAGATAAAACCGGAGAATGTGAGTTTTGCCCTAAAAAACATTTGATTGATGAAAACGGACAACCTACCAAAGTCTACTCCTGGGACTACCAACGCCCGTTTGACAAATGTTGGTTCCGGGTATTCAGCGCAGCATTTGCCTGGATTGACGGACAGATAGCGCATGTTATAACCAGTGTCGATATCAACCATCAAAAAACGATTGAAGAAGAACTAAGAGTAGCCAAAGAAAAAGCTGAAAATCTGGACCGCTTAAAATCAGCCTTTCTCGCTAATATGAGTCACGAAATCCGTACTCCATTAAATGCGATTGTTGGTTTTGCAAGTCTGTTGATTGAATCGGATGACAAAAAGGAACGTCAGGATTATGTTGACATTATGCAGGAAAACACGGAACTTCTTTTGCAGTTGATTTCCGATATTCTCGATTTATCGAAAATAGAAGCCGGAACACTCGACTTCACCATGGATCACCTGGATATCAAGAGCTTCTGCGAAGATATAATGCGCAATTATGATATAAAAGAAGATAAACCCGTACCCGTTTTGCTGGCTCCGGATTTACCTGAATATTATATTTACACAGACAAAAAACGTTTAATGCAGGTTATTACCAATTTCATAAATAATGCTCTCAAATTTACGAATGAAGGGCAGATTATGTTGGAATATCGCCATAAAGCAGAAAGTAATGAGATAGAATTCGCTGTCACAGACACAGGTATGGGGATTGCGCCCGATAAAGTAGATCAGGTGTTCGACCGATTTGTAAAACTCAACTCTTTTTCAAAAGGCACGGGCTTAGGTCTATCTATTTGCAGAAGTATCATCGAACATCTTGGCGGCACTATCGGTGTCGAATCCGAAATGGGAGTCGGCAGCCGTTTCTGGTTCACACATCCCTTGCGCTTAAATCAATAAGAAATAATAAAAAGAACCTGCCCTACTTATCAATAGTAGGAACAGGTTATACTTTTTTTCTATGGAATGTCTCCCTCATCTATAGAAAGATCAATGAAATAATGCCTTCTTTCGACTTCCTTTTTGCCACTTCCTGTGAAAAACACTACTTTTGCATCGCTATTTTGATTTTAGAATAAAACAAATACCCAACGTCCATTTATGACTGAAGAAAAAATACATAAAGACCGTCCCGGAAACTGGTGGGCATTAAGCCCGTTACTCGTATTCCTTTGCCTCTATCTGGTAACTTCTATCCTCGTCAACGACTTTTATAAAGTACCTATCACAGTGGCTTTCCTCGTCTCTTCCTGTTATGCCATCGCCATTACACGCGGCTTAAAACTAGACCAACGTATCTATCAATTCTCGGTAGGAGCTGCCAATAAGAATATCCTCCTGATGATATGGATATTCATCCTTGCCGGAGCTTTTGCCCAAAGCGCAAAGCAAATGGGTGCAATCGATGCCACCGTCAATCTGACGCTGCATATTCTTCCTGACAATTTATTGCTGGCAGGTATCTTTATTGCCGCCTGTTTCATCTCTTTATCCATCGGAACCAGTGTGGGAACTATTGTCGCCCTTACTCCCGTTGCCGTAGGACTGGCAGAAAAAACTGAAATAGCTCTCCCCTTTATGGTAGCCGTCGTAGTAGGCGGTTCTTTTTTCGGAGACAACTTATCTTTTATCTCCGACACCACCATCGCTTCGACAAAAACCCAGGAATGTGTAATGCGTGATAAATTCCGTGTAAATTCTATGATTGTCGTCCCGGCAGCCATCATTGTGTTGGGAATTTACATATTTCAGGGACTATCCATTACAGCCCCCACCCAAACACAGACCATTGAATGGATCAAAGTTATACCTTATATAATAGTATTAGGAACAGCCATTGCCGGAATGAACGTGATGCTCGTACTCATAATAGGTATATTGACAAGTGGCATCATTGGCATCGCGACCGACAGCTTCGGAATCTTCGACTGGTTTGGTGCCATGGGAACAGGAATTACAGGAATGGGAGAACTGATTATTATCACTCTGCTGGCCGGAGGGATGCTCGAAACAATCCGTTATAACGGCGGTATCGATTTCATTATCCGAAAACTCACCCGCCACGTCAATGGTAAAAGAGGAGCCGAACTAAGCATCGCAGCCCTGGTAAGTATCGCCAACTTATGTACTGCCAACAACACGATTGCCATTATCACAACAGGACCGATTGCCAAAGATATTGCCGTGAAATTCCATCTCGACCGAAGAAAAACAGCCAGTATCCTCGATACTTTCTCCTGCCTGATACAAGGGATTATTCCATACGGAGCGCAGATGCTGATTGCAGCGGGACTTGCCAGCATCTCCCCCATCAGTATCATCGGCAATCTCTATTATCCGTTTACAATGGGAGCATGCGCCCTGCTCGCGATTTTGTTCCGCTATCCAAAACGGTATTCGTAAAAAAGATACGAAATGTTTGTCAATCAAAAGAAAAGCCGTATCTTTGTGCCCGCTATTACGAGATAATAGCATAATTCAAATCAATCATTAAAAACAATTATTTAAAATGGCAACTAGAATCAGATTGCAGAGACACGGACGTAAAAGTTACGCGTTCTATTCAATTGTAATTGCAGACAGCAGAGCACCACGTGATGGTAAATTTATTGAGAAGATTGGTACTTACAACCCTAACACCAATCCTGCTACAGTAGATTTGAATTTCGACGCTGCATTGGCATGGGTACTGAAAGGTGCACAACCAAGTGACACTGTACGTAACATCCTTTCTCGTGAAGGAGTTTACATGAAGAAACATCTTCTGGGCGGTGTAGCAAAAGGCGCATTCGGAGAAGCAGAAGCAGAAGCTAAATTCGAAGCTTGGAAAAACAACAAACAGTCAGGTTTGGCTACTTTGAAAGCTAAACAAGACGAAGCTAAGAAAGCTGAAGCTAAAGCACGTCTAGAAGCAGAAAAGAAAATCAACGAAGTGAAAGCAAAAGCACTCGCTGAAAAGAAAGCTGCTGAAGCTGCTGAAAAAGCGGCTGCTGAAGCACCTGCAGAAGAAGCTGCCGCAGCTCCGGCTGAAGAAGCTCCTGCAACAGAAGCTGCTGCTGAATAATTTTCAGCAGATTCCGAACAAGAAATTAGGAAAAAGCAATAAATCCTCTCCGGTCCGCCGGAGGGGATTTTTTTATTACTTTCTGCTATAAAACATATCAAATTATTTATTCCGTTCAGAATAAAATGCCTTTCTTTGCATCAGCATAGTTCAGCATAGTATTACTTATTTTTCGAATATGAAACGAACTGATAAAAAAGCAACATTCGGACAACAGGCAAGCAAGGTTACGCAACTAGCGGACACACTTAGCCAAGCGATTTCCAGGAAAGAATTTCTTGAAGGAGATTCTTTACCTTCCATCAATCAGTTAAGCGCTCAATACGGAGTATCACGTGATACGGTTTTCAAGGCTTTCCTTGATTTACGCGAACGAGGCTTGATCGATTCCACTCCCGGCAAGGGCTATTATGTGACGAGCCAGGTGACCAATGTTTTATTGCTGCTCGACCAATATACTCCTTTCAAAGAAGCTTTATACAATAGTTTCGTCAGACATCTGCCTATTAACTATAAGGTAGACTTATTGTTTCATCAATACAACGAACGGTTGTTCAATACGATCCTCCGGGAATCCATCGGGAAATACAACAAATATATCGTGATGAATTTCGATAACGAGAAATTCAGCACTGTTCTCAATAAAATTAATCCTTCAAGATTATTACTTCTCGATTTCGGCAAATTTGAAAAAGAAAAGTATTCATATATCTGCCAGGATTTTGATGAATCTTTCTTTCAGGCATTGAATCAGCTCAAGGAAAAGTTGAAGAATTATCGCCAGCTCGTTTTTCTGTTTCCAAAAAGCTTGAAGCACCCCCAAAGCAGTAAGGTGTATTTTACCCGTTTCTGCCAGGAACAGGGATTTCTCTGTGAAATACAGGAGGATATTGAGAACCTGATTGTACGTAAGGGAGTTGCCTATATCGCCATCAAACAACAAGACGTAGTAAAGGTGGTGAAACAAGGAAGATTGGAAGGGCTGAAATGCGGAAAAGATTTTGGCCTGTTGGCTTACAATGATATTCCTTCCTATGAAGTGATTGACGAAGGAATAACCTCATTGAGTATTGATTGGGAAATGATGGGAAATGAAGCGGCCAATTTTGTTCTCAATAATGTACCGGTGCAGAAGTTCTTGCCGACGGAAGTAAGACTTCGAAAGTCGCTTTAATTTTTTTTGCGAAGACATCAGCACAGTTCAGCACAGATATTAATTAATCCTTTAATAGATAGAAACCATGAAAAAGTATCCGAAAATCGGGATTCGTCCCACAATCGATGGTCGCCAGGGTGGCGTTCGCGAAAGCCTTGAAGAGAAAACAATGAATTTGGCAAAAGCAGTAGCCGAGTTAATCAGCAGCAACCTGAAAAACGGTGATGGCAGTCCGGTGGAATGTGTTATAGCCGATAGCACGATCGGACGCGTAGCCGAAAGTGCCGCTTGTGCGGAAAAGTTTGAAAGAGAAGGGGTCGGCTCTACCATTACCGTCACTTCTTGCTGGTGCTACGGTGCTGAAACGATGGATATGAACCCGCATTATCCGAAAGCTGTCTGGGGATTCAACGGCACAGAACGTCCGGGAGCTGTATACCTTGCTGCTGTACTTGCCGGACACGCACAAAAAGGCCTTCCCGCATTCGGTATCTACGGACGCGACGTTCAAGATTTGAACGACAACACAATCCCTGAAGATGTATCGGAAAAGATTCTTCGCTTTGCACGTGCCGCACAGGCAGTAGCTACGATGAGAGGCAAATCTTACCTGTCAATGGGTAGTGTATCTATGGGTATCGCCGGTTCCATCGTTAATCCTGATTTCTTCCAAGAGTATCTGGGAATGCGTAATGAGTCAATAGACCTCACAGAAATCATCCGTCGAATGGACGAAGGCATCTATGACCACGAAGAATACGCCAAAGCCATGGCCTGGACTGAAAAAAATTGCAAGACAAACGAAGGTGAAGACTTCAAGAACCGTCCTGAAAAACGTAAAACCCGTGAACAGAAAGATGCTGATTGGGAATTCATTGTAAAGATGACGATTATCATGCGCGACTTGATGACCGGAAATCCCAAATTGAAAGAAATGGGATTCAAGGAAGAAGCCTTGGGACACAATGCCATTGCAGCCGGTTTCCAAGGACAACGCCAATGGACAGACTTCTATCCTAACGGTGACTATCCGGAAGCTCTGCTCAACACTTCTTTTGACTGGAACGGTATTCGTGAAGCATTTGTCGTAGCTACCGAGAACGATGCCTGCAACGGCGTAGCTATGCTGTTCGGACATTTATTGACCAACCGTGCCCAAATATTCTCCGACGTACGTACTTACTGGAGTCCTGAAGCCGTGAAACGTGTAACCGGCAAAGAATTGAGCGGATTGGCAGCAAATGGTATCATTCATCTTATCAATTCCGGCGCAACAACTCTCGACGGTTCCGGCCAATCATTAGACGCGGCAGGCAATCCGGTTATGAAAGAACCATGGAACCTGACGGATGCTGATGTAGAAAACTGCTTGAAAGCAACTACCTGGTATCCGGCAGACCGTGACTACTTCCGTGGCGGCGGTTTCTCTTCCAACTTCCTGTCAAAAGGTGGCATGCCCGTAACCATGATGCGCCTCAACCTGATTAAAGGCTTAGGCCCTGTCCTGCAAATCGCAGAAGGATGGACAGTAGAAATAGACCCGGAAATCCACCAAAAACTGAATATGCGTACAGACCCGACATGGCCTACCACCTGGTTTGTACCGCGTCTGTGTGAAAAACCTGCTTTCAAAGATGTATATTCAGTAATGAATAACTGGGGAGCCAATCATGGAGCCATCAGCTATGGACACATCGGTCAGGACTTAATCACTCTTGCTTCCATGCTCCGCATCCCGGTATGCATGCACAATGTAGAAGACAACGAAATATTCCGTCCGGCAGCTTGGAACGCCTTCGGCATGGATAAGGAAGGAGCGGATTACAGAGCTTGTACCACTTACGGTCCTATCTACAAATAATTTTAATTCAGACAAAAGAACATAAGGACAAAAGATAAAACAACTTCAATAAACAGCTATAAATAATTCTATTAGCGCAGACCTTATGTTCTTTTGTTCTTATGTCTAAATAAAAGCAATTTCGACTCACTTAATTCTAATTTTTTTATCTTTGCAATTATGATTACCAACGAACATATCGAACAGTTCATCGAACAAGCACACCGTTACGGAGATGCAAAGTTAATGCTTTGCAGCAGCGGTAACCTTTCCTGGAGAATCGGCGAAGAAGCATTGATTTCCGGTACGGGTTCCTGGGTTCCCACACTTGGCAAAGAAAAAGTATCTATCTGCCATATTGCCAGCGGCGCTCCTACCAATGGTGTAAAACCTTCTATGGAAAGTACATTCCATTTAGGGATTCTCCGCGAACGTCCGGACGTCAATGTCGTTCTCCACTTTCAATCGGAATATGCCACGGCTGTCTCCTGCATGAAGAACAAACCGACAAATTTCAATGTAACAGCAGAAATTCCCTGTCATGTAGGTTCGGAAATACCTGTGATTCCGTATTATCGTCCCGGCTCACCGGAACTGGCAAAAGCTGTGGTAGAAGCCATGTTAAAGCATAACTCGGTTTTACTGACCAACCACGGGCAAGTGGTATGCGGAAAAGACTTCGACCAAGTATACGAACGGGCCACCTTCTTTGAAATGGCTTGCCGCATCATCGTTCAATCCGGCGGTGATTATTCAGTACTCACACCGGCAGAAATTGAAGACCTGGAAATCTACGTATTAGGAAAGAAAACCAACTAATATCCGGGCAATATACCATGAAAGATACCATCAAACACACTTATTTAGCAGCAGACTTCGGAGGCGGAAGTGGACGAATTATCGCCGGCTTCCTTCACCATGGCAAACTGGAGTTGGAAGAGGTATACCGCTTTTGCAATCGACAGGTCAAACTAGGAAATCATATCTACTGGGATTTCCCGGCACTGTTCGAAGATATGAAGACCGGACTGAAACTGGCTGCACAAAAAGGATATGCCGTAAAAAGTATTGGTATTGACACCTGGGGAGTGGATTTCGGACTGATTGACAAACATGGAAACCTGTTAGGAAATCCAGTCTGTTATCGGGACGCAAGAACAGAAGGAATACCGGAAGAAGTATTCAAGCTATTGGATGAACGCCAACACTATGCCGACACCGGTATTCAGGTGATGGCTATCAATACACTGTTTCAACTTTACAGCATGAAACAGCATCAAGATGCACAGTTGGAAGTTGCCCGGCAACTTTTATTTATGCCCGACCTCTTCAGCTATTTCCTGACAGGAGTAGCCAATAATGAATATTGCATTGCCTCCACCTCCGAACTACTCGATGCCCAATCGCGGAACTGGTCAGTGGATACCATACGCGCCTTAGGTCTTCCCGAACATCTGTTCGGCGAGATTATTCTCCCCGGAACAATCAGGGGGACTCTGAAAGAGGATATTGCCCGCGAAACGGGACTGGGTATCGTAGACGTTATTGCCGTCGGTTCACACGACACAGCCAGTGCCGTTGCTGCTGTTCCTGCTGTAGAAAATCCTATCGCTTTCCTTAGTTCCGGCACTTGGTCGCTACTGGGAGTGGAAGTGGATGAACCCATATTGACGGAAGAAGCAAGAAAAGCTCAATTCACCAATGAAGGAGGCGTAGACGGCAAAATCCGTTTCCTACAGAATATAACAGGACTATGGATTTTGCAACGCTTGATGAGTGAATGGAAAGCATGTGGCGAAGAACAAAATTATGATATAATCATCCCGCAAGCTGCCGAAGCACAGATTGCGACCATTATCCCTGTGGATGACGCAACATTCATGAATCCGGAAAATATGGAAAACGCTCTTATTCATTATTGTCGGCATCATGCTTTGCAAGTGCCGAAAAACAAAGCAGAAACCGTGCGATGTGTACTCCAGTCATTAGCTTTCAAATATCGGCAGGCGGTGGAACAGCTCAACCATTGTCTCCCCTCTCCGATCCGTCAGCTAAACATCATCGGCGGAGGATCACAAAACCAATTACTCAACCAACTGACAGCTGACGAACTCGGTATTCCCGTTTATGCAGGTCCGGTAGAAGCTACTGCAATGGGAAACATTCTGACACAGGCTATGGCAAAAGGAGAAATAGCCGATCTCCGTGAATTGAGAGAGATTGTAACTCGTAGCGTTACACCACAAGTATATTACCCTAAAAAATAAAAGTATATGGAAACACCCAAAACCGGTTATCAGGTTCAATCTTATGACGTTCCCGTCAAACGATATTGCCAAACCCTCGATTTACGCGATTCTCCGGAACTGATCGCTGAATATCGGAAAAGACATAGCCAGGCGGAAGCATGGCCCGAAATCCTAGCCGGAATCCGGGAAGTCGGTATTCTGGAAATGGAAATTTATATCTTGGGAACACGACTGTTCATGATTGTCGAAACTCCCCTTGATTTTGACTGGGACACAGCAATGGAACGCCTGAACACGCTTCCCCGCCAACAGGAGTGGGAAGAATATATGGCCATCTTCCAACAAGCCGCTCCCGGAATGAGTTCCGCAGAGAAATGGAAACCGATGGAGAGAATGTTCCATTTGTATAACACTTAAAAAATACCAGAAACAACCATGAAACACCCCAAACAGTCCATCCTCTCGAAAGATGGCATCAGTTATCTTATACCTTTTGTTCTCATTACCTCATGTTTTGCATTATGGGGATTTGCCAATGATATTACCAATCCGATGGTAAAGGCATTCTCCAAGATTTTCCGGATGAGTGCCACCGACGGAGCATTAGTACAGGTTGCCTTCTATGGAGGGTACTTTGCAATGGCTTTCCCGGCTGCCATATTCATCCGCAAATATTCCTACAAAGCCGGTGTTTTGTTAGGACTGGGAATGTATGCTTTCGGAGCATTTTTATTCTTCCCCGCCCAAATGACGGGAGAATATTATCCGTTTTTGATTGCCTATTTCATCCTGACCTGCGGATTGTCCTTCCTCGAGACAAGCTGTAACCCGTATATTCTTTCTATGGGAACGGAAGAAACAGCTACCCGGCGTTTGAACCTTGCACAGTCTTTCAATCCGATGGGGTCACTTCTCGGAATGTATGTAGCCATGCAGTTCATTCAAGCGAAGTTACATCCGATGTGTACCGAAGACCGTGCATTGCTTAACGACAGTGAATTTCAAGCAATTAAAGAAAGTGATCTTAGCGTCCTGATTGCTCCTTATCTCATTATCGGACTTATCATTGTGGCTATGTTACTTCTGATACGATTCGTCAAGATGCCGAAAAATGGAGATCAGAATCATAGAATAGATTTCTTTCCTACACTGAAACGCATTTTCACCCAAACGCGTTATCGTGAAGGGGTAATTGCTCAATTCTTCTATGTAGGCGCGCAAATTATGTGCTGGACTTTCATCATTCAGTATGGAACACGCTTGTTCATGTCACAAGGTATGGACGAGAAAAGTGCGGAAGTGCTATCACAACAATATAATATCATAGCAATGGTGATATTTTGTATCAGCCGTTTCATCTGTACATTCATTCTGCGCTATCTCAATGCTGGTAAATTGCTGATGATCCTCGCTATCTTCGGAGGTATTTTCACTTTAGGCGTAATCTTCCTTCAAAATATCTTCGGAATGTATTGCCTTGTAGCAGTATCGGCTTGCATGTCATTGATGTTCCCTACCATCTATGGTATTGCCTTGAAAGGCATGGGAGATGATGCTAAGTTTGGAGCTGCAGGCCTTATCATGGCTATCCTGGGAGGTTCTGTTCTTCCACCGCTACAGGCAAGTATCATTGACCTGAAACAAATAGCCTGGTTGCCGGCTGTCAATGTTTCATTCATTCTACCCTTCATCTGCTTCCTTGTAATCATTGGTTATGGTTACCGTACAGTGAAAAGAAACTGGTAAAAAACAAACTTAAAAATAGTGACGCTATCCCATCATGATGGCGTCACTATCCCACCCATATAGTGACGCCATCCGCAGTGGATAGCGTCACTATTTCATTCATCTTTTTAGATTAAAAAATTCCCTTTTGACAATGCCATATATAGATGCGACAAAGTGAAGAATGTAGCTAATTTCACATTTAATAATCTCAAACAAACAGGGTAGCAATAGCTTTCTGCTGTGTTGGCATATCCTGCCGAACAATATATTGATGTTAATTTTCAGGTAGATCCTTCGTTGATTAGGTTATTACAACGCGCGTCTCAGCACCAATTATGCAATACTGGACACTAAATATTATAAGTTTTATATAATTCCCCAAGGCAAACGAAGGAAAATTGTTGCAACCAAGCGAATGGTATCATGTAGCCGTGACTTATGACACCGAAGAAAAGACTTTATGTTTAAAATAGGACACTCCTATGGTGAGCCAGAGAATATGACTCGTCAATTAAATGGTGAAATCTGCGAAGTACGCATATGGAACGTAATACGTTCACAAGAAGAAATTTACAAGAATATGTATGATGTCGATCCTCAAACTACAGGTTTAAAAGCCTATTGGAAGTTTAATGAAGGCAAAGGGGATATAGCGAAAGACTATACAGAAAACGGCAATGATGCAAAAGCATATACTAAAGCTATTTGGCCGGAAGACATTGAAGTGACACAAAAAAACAAAGAATAATAACTACCTAAAATTTTCAACCTAAAACGCTGCCACATTTTTACTCCTACTTTAAGTTACATAAAAGGGAATACTAAAATATGACAGCGTTAATAATTAACTCTCTACTATGGAATAATTTAAATTGCCTTCTGATGAATTTGTCAAATATGCACAGATTCATTCACAAAAAATATAAACTCAAAGAGTAGCCATTATCTAAAAAAAAGTCGTAGCTTTGCAATAACCTAAAAATTAAATTGATATGGAACAACAAGACAAATATGTACGCTTTGACTGGGCTGTGAAAAGACTTCTCCGCCAAAAAGCAAATTTCGGCGTATTAGAAGGTTTCTTGACTGTCCTTCTCGGTGAAAACGTGAAAATCATAGAGATATTGGAAAGTGAAAGCAACCAACAAACAATCGATGATAAATTCAACCGGGTAGATATTAAAGCCAGAAACAGTAAAGACGAAATCATTATTGTAGAGATCCAAAATACACGGGAGCTCTATTATCTGGAACGTATCTTATACGGAGTGGCAAAAGCAATCACTGAACATATTTCTTTAGGAGAACGCTACTATGCGGTGAAAAAAATATACTCTATCAGTATTCTATACTTCGATATCGGCAAGGGAGAAGATTATTTGTATCATGGACAAAACCACTTTATCGGAGTACATACAGGAGACAGACTGGAAGTAACTACTAAAGAAAAAGACGCCATCGTCCATAAGATTCCGGCAGAAATCTTTCCGGAGTATTTCTTGATTCGTGTGAATGAATTCGATAAAGTGGCTGTCACTCCATTGGAAGAGTGGATTGAATACTTGAAAACCGGTTGCATTCGCCCCGATACAACAGCCCCTGGTCTGGAAGAAGCACGCCAGAAACTTATCTATTACAATATGTCCAAGGAAGAAAGACATGCCTACGACGAGCACCTTAGTGCCATCATGATACAAAATGATGTATTAGATGGAGCAAAACTGGAAGGGCGTATGGAGGGACGCATGGAAGGAAAAATGGAAGGAAAAATGGAAGAAAGATTAGAAATTGCTAATAATTTAAAGTCATTAGGAGTAGACATAACAGCCATCCATAAAGCTACCGGACTATCACCGGAGGAGATTGAAAAGTTATAAACAATCAAAGGCTATATATTAAATTACAAACAAGAGTCGTGTGAGAAAATCATACGACTCTTGTTTGTAATTTAATATATAGCCAATAGTAACAGACTGGAAGTAACTACCAAAGAAAAAAGATACCATCAATATATTACCAATAATCATAAAGACATATATAAAATGAAAACAAGTTCCAAATAAATATAGATAAATCATCTATATATCAATAATTTATATACGAGTTTTTATTTTCAGTTGTTTTCTACGTTTTCTGTTGCTTTGCTCTTTTTAGGTGCATTTTTGTTTCTTGTTTGTTTCTTGATTACGTTTTTTATTTGTACCTTTGTGATAGGAAATAACGAATAAAAGGACACAAATATGCCAAGGACCAGAAAGCCAATAAAAGTAAAGGAGCCGATTCGTCTTCGGACGAAGGAGTTGGCCAATGGCAGCAAGAGTTTGTATCTGGATATATACCGAAATGGTAAGCGGACATACGAGTATCTGAAAATGTATCTTATTCCGGAAACGGATCGTAATGCCCGCCAACAGAACGAAACGACAATGGCTGCCGCAAATGCAATCAAATCGAAGCGTATCATAGAGTTGACAAGTGGTGAAGCCGGTATCATGAATCATAAGGATAAGGTTTATCTGCTGGACTGGATGCAACTCTATAAAGAGGAACAGAAGAAACGTGGTAAGAAAAACATAGGCCAGATAAAATCTGTTACCGGTATCTTGAAAGAGTATGCAGGAGAAAGATTCACATTAAATCAGATTGACCTCACTTTTTGCCACGGCTATATCGACTATATGCTGACAAACTACCGTCCCAAAGGAAAACCCATCTCGGCTTCTACGCGTAATACCTATTACCAGATTTTCAACGGTGCGTTAAATGCCGCTGTCCGTGCGAAACGGATCTTAAAGAATCCATTCAACGAAATGGAAAAATCGGAGAAGCCCAAGATGCCGGAAAGTGTGCGTTCGTATATGACTATTGAAGAAGTGAGATCATTAATCGCTACACCAATGCAGAACGAAGGGGTAAAAAGTGCCTACCTGTTCTCCTGCTTCTGTGGACTACGTATCAGTGACATTATCGGATTGCAATGGAAAGATGTGTTTATTGACAACGGCCAATACCGCTTGGCAGTAGCCATGCAGAAGACGAAAGAACCGATTTACCTTCCGCTCTCCAATGAAGCGTTGAAGTGGATGCCGGAACGTGGGGACAAGACAGCAGACGACCATGTGTTCGATTTGCCTTCTGGTATCAACCAGCTTATCAAACCATGGGCCAAAGCCGCCGGAATTTCCAAGCGATTCACCTTTCATACCGCCCGCCACACGTTCGCCACAATGATGCTGACATTGGGGGCCGATTTGTACACTGTATCTAAATTGCTCGGTCATACATCTGTAAAGATGACCCAAGTGTATGCCAAAATCGTCAATAAGAAAAAAGACGATGCAGTAAATCTGACCAACGGTTTATTCGATTGACAATGCAATGAACATCAGATATGTAATCACTTATAAGGGTGTTGTTCCGACAGGATTCTCTTTCGGGAGCAACACTCTTATAATATATCATATAAATCCAATTTAAAATATTTCATCATGAAAAGACCTAACAATGGCCCTCTCTCTTTTTGGAGGGGAAAAACATCTGCACCATTTTGTTGCAGAACAGGATGTAGCGAAAGAATTATTCGCATTGCTCGTTGAAGCAAAAACAATGTATCTCCGTGATGTCGTGACGGGCAATAAGCAGTACTACCGTTACGTGGAGGATTTCGTAAACAGCCACCGGTATATCGACTGTGACCATGCGTTCTGCCGGAACTGCCATGAAATGAACATTCATATCGTCAAGGGGCTATTAAACGATTGCTCCCATCTTATCCGAGCATTTTTTACCGAAGCAGACTTCTCGTTCGAGAAGTGTATGGAACTGAAACGAACGTATGATACGTTTGTGCCACCATCACAGTCCGTCACGTGCTGCAAAGATGGACCGACAAGAATTTATCCTCTTTCTTTTGGATGCAATCTCACTCGTAAACAGATGATAGGTATTACAGCTTGTGCCAATGCTTATCATCTGTTTTGCGTTTCTACCCTACACGTTGAAGATATGGAAGCCCTGCTTTCCTGTAAAGAAGGATTCTGTATTCGTGTAAACAATATCCGCCATGTGGCCATCCTGTTTGATACACTCCTTGAGCACTCGTTTATCCAAGCCAAATGGCAGTCCGTTCTCAGTAATGGGCGGTTCTTGCAAACCAAGGATGGAAAAGGATTCGTTTCAGCTTCAAGCCTTTCATCCGCTCTGTCTGCCTTGCGTAACAACATGACATCAACAGGTTACGGTATCAGACGAGCCATTGGTGAACTGAGAGAGTGGTAAGAAGTGCCAATAAGCGAAGTATGTGAAAGGTAAAAGCGTGACAGTTGCCGTGATACGTGGTTACTATCACGGTACAAACTCACGCTGACCTTTGGGGTTGCCCTATCTTTGACCTCCGTTAGCGCGCTACATAACGGAGGATATACTTCATTGTCTAAATTTATAATAACTCATTTATGCAAAATAATAGATTGACATTCATGGAACGGCTGAGTGAACGGCTTACAAGCGTCGAAGCCATCCTAAAGAAATTAGATCCGATAGAAAGTCTGTTGGAACGCATCGCATTGCTGGAAAAAAATATATATACCACCAAACAGGTGTTTACCTTCCAAGAGGCTTGTATGTATATCGGAATATCCGAGAGTATGCTGTACAAGCTAACATCAGGCAAGGAGATTCCGCACTACAAGCCACGTGGCAAAATGATATATTTCGCCAAAGAAGATCTGGATGAATGGCTTTTACAGAATTATGAACCAACCGTAGATGAAGCAGCACGTATGGCAAACGAGGCCGCTGCCACACAACCTTTCTTTAATCAAAGACGCCATGGAAAACGAAAGAAGAACTGAATATAATGTGGATATGAGGCCGGAGGAGGATTTCTTATCGGATATCCTCTCCGCCTCGCAGATTCGGGCGACGGATACCTATGAAACGCCGCCACAGATTATCTGGATAGACAACTCGACCATTGCTACGCTCGGCAACTTCAGCGCATCAACCGGCAAGGCGAAATCAAAAAAAACATTTAACGTTTCGGCCATTGTCGCTGCATCGCTGGCAGGGAAACAAGTGCTGAACTACCGGGCGCACCTCCCGGAAGGTAAACGCAAGATTCTGTACGTGGACACGGAGCAGAGCCGCTTCCATTGTCATAATGTACTGGAACGCATCTTGCGGCTTGCCGGACTGCCCACTACAACCGACAGTGAAAACCTCGACTTTATTTGCTTGCGCGAATACTCTCCGGCAATACGCATTGGGGTCATCGACTACGCCTTACGTCAAAGAAAAGGATACGGACTTGTTATCATCGACGGTATCCGTGACCTGATGCTTGACATAAACAGTACCGGTGAGTCCGTGGAAGTCATTAACAAGATGATGGAATGGTCATCAAAGTATGACCTGCATATCCACTGTGTGCTACACTTGAATAAAGGAGATAACAATGTGCGCGGGCATATCGGTACGGAAATGAGCAACAAGGCGGAGACTGTACTGGTCATCAGCAAAAACAACGATTGTCCCAACGTCAGCGAAGTTCATGCGTTACACATCCGTGAGAAAGAGTTTAAACCTTTTGCTTTCACTGTCAATGAGGGTGGGCTCCCGGTTCTCGCAGAAGGGCATTTGTTTGAGAATGCCCCACATCAGAAACCGAAACAACGGACGGGTTTTATGGAACTAAGCATCGAACAGCACCGTGAAGCCCTTTCCGCTGCGTTTGGAGACAAACCTATCCGTGGGTTTGAAAATATGCTGCAAGCCATGATGACTGCTTACGAAGCAATCGGATTTAAGCGTGGGAGAAACGTAATGGTCAAACTGCTGCAATATCTGACTGACACCTTAAAACTGGTTATCAAACGAGATAAACTTTTTTATTATGACATGACACAGGCAGAAACCATGCTTTTCGATGAAGAATGAGAGCGGGCGCGGGCCTATATAATTCAGTTTAATTTAGTATTTATATATATAGGGGCGCAAACTAAACTAAACCGTTTTTGTACAAACAAGTGAAAAGAAATTTAATATGACCATAGACGAAGCAAAACGAGTGCGTATCGTGGACTTTTTGGCCCAGCTCGGCCACCGTGCGCAGTATATGAAATCAGAGCAATATTGGTATCTTTCGCCTCTCAGGAAAGAGGTGACGCCATCGTTCAAAGTCAATGACCGGCTGAATGAATGGTATGATTTTGGCGAGGCCACCGGAGGCGACCTTGTGGAACTGGGTAAGTACCTTTGCGGAACTAAAAGTGTGAGTGAAGCATTAGCATACATCAAACGGTATGTCAATGGTGTGTCGCTGCCGAGCCCCCGGGCGTTGCCCGCAACCTCTCGACCAGTGGAAACCGACATGAAGAATTTGATTATCGTGCCGCTGCGACACCACGCACTGCTCTCATATCTCCATTCACGTATGATTGATTCGGATATCGGACGAATGTTCTGCAAGGAAGTCCATTACGAACTGCGCCAGAGACGTTACTTTGCACTGGCCTTTGGCAATATATCCGGTGGATACGAGGTACGAAACCCTTATTACAAAGGATGTATCAAGAACAAGGACATTTCCTTGATACCCCAATCGCGTGGTGAGGCACAGAGCCGTGTCTGCCTATTTGAAGGATTCATGGACTTTCTGTCCTATCTAACCCTAAAACAGACGGACGATAGTGCCATTTGTATTAATGCTCCCTGTGACTACCTTGTTATGAACTCGGTCAGTAATCTGAAAAGGACATTGACGTATTTGCAAAAATACACGTATATTCACTGTTACCTTGACAATGACCTTGCCGGACAAAAGACAGTGGAAACCATAGCCGGGATGTATGGCAGATGCGTCTATAACGAATCAAACTGTTATGCCGGTTACAAGGACCTGAACGACTACTTACGTGGGAAGAAACAATGAACAACCCGCTCCCTAAGCCCTCCTTCATCACGGAGGGCTTTTTTTATATCCCGACTTTTCCTGTTTTCTTATCTAAAATCATATTTGAATATGATTTTGAAATATGATTTTTTAATTTTGAAAAAATATTATATTGAAACGATACGTTTTATAATCAATAATTTTATCTTTCAAATTATCCATTCTTATTTTGCATACACAACCAAATATAAAAAATCATATTATAAAAAATATATGGAATCATATTTTATTTTCACCATTGTCCTGACGGTTGCCTATCTCGTCTATTATGCAGTTATCATCGTGCAGGACCTTTATGGAAAAAAAGGAAATGGTAAGCCGGAAGAAGAGGTATTTGACCTCGGTGCGCCAGAAGATGAACAGAGTGTGTACGTGACGGAGAGCGATACTGGATTCAATGTGGGTAATGAGAAATATGAAACAGATGTTGCCCCTACCGCTTCGCCTGCACCACAGGAGACGGAAACCGCAGACAATAATGGCGAGATAGCCGTGGCGGAGAAGCTAAAACGCCTGAAAGCCCAAGCGGAGGAACAGATGGAAGAAACCGCGACCTACCTGTCGGACGCATACACGGCAGACGAACTGTACAAAGCGATGCTTGCCAAAGGAAAGACGGGCAACTGTCCGGAACTGGTATGGAAACCTCTCAAAGACCGATTGTAAAATGTCGAAAGCAAAAAAAATATTATGTGCACTGTGCTTTGTCCCTTATGCGGCATTCGCCAAAAGTGGCAGCGTAAACTACAGTTGGGGTGCAGACGCACTGGCAACGATGCACGACTTCGTGGTGACGATGATGCTGTACGTGCTGTACATCTGCTACGCTGTCGCCTCGGTTTTCGTAGTCGTTGCCGCGCTCCAGATCTATATCAAAATGAACACAGGCGAAGACGGCGTGGTGAAGTCTATCGTATCACTTGTCGGTGCGTGCCTCTTCATCATTGGAGCTTCAATCGTGTTCCCTGCTTTCTTCGGCTACCGCATATAGGTGGCTGATAGAAGTGTAAAATAAATTCAATAAACAAGAGTACCACAAAAATGTAATAAATATGTTTCAGAAATTCAAAAGAATGTGCCGAAAGGCAAAGAAAACTATCATGCAAGTTTCCACCAAAATAAGAATGTTAATCATTGCCCTGTTGGGAGGCATACCTGCTATGGCTCAAAGTACGGCGGGCGATTACTCGGCCGGTACGACAGCTCTATCAACCGTAGCGGAGGAAATTGTGAAATACGTTCCTGTCATGGTCAAACTCTGCTATGCCATTGCTGGTGTCGTGGCCATCATCGGAGCCATTTCGGTGTATATCGCCATGAGTGCGTCCGTAATGGTTGCATGATAAATACCTCTTTAGCAAGAGGATAGGTCAGGGTTCAAGTGACCTACTTCCACCCAAATAAGCCCGAGGGGAAACCTAAAGGTGAAAATAGCACTTTGGGAAAGCAATAAGTCAGTCAAAAGCCAGACTGCGACTGAATTGCGAGGGAGAAAGACAGATATGAGGATAAAGTCCATACTGATTGAACGATAGCCCAGCGACAAAAGATGTAGCTGCGACGGAAGGCTTTTACAAACGTCGCATTGTGGCACTTAGACAACGTCATTGGTGTTATAGCAAAGAACCAGCCACAACGCAACCGCAGTAAGCGGAGAAAAGGGCGGAAGTCGTATCCGACAATCTGTCGTGCTAATAGTTATCATGCAGCTAAACGGAGATTACCTAAGTTGGAAAGCCATGAAAGTGGCTATGAGCTTTGGCTTTGAATATCCAATATGGTAACGGAGTTCCCATAGTAGTCCGAGCAAGGTAATGCCTTGTACATGGCGAAGGGGAACAGTTAGTAATGTTTTAATACAAATTTTGAAAACGTGTAAGACGTATGGAAAAATCAGAAAGAGTATTAAAAGCTCTAAGTGACCACAGTCAAAGTTCGGATTATAAGTACGAGCGACTGTATCGGTATCTGTTCAGTGAAGAGATGTTCGCTGTAGCCTACCAACGCATCTATGCGAAGCAAGGCAACATGACACCCGGAACTGACGGCAAGACCATCGATGAGATGAGTCTTGAAAGGATTGAAAGATTGATTGTGTCCTTAAAGGACGAAAGTTACCAACCCCACCCTGCACGCAGAGTGTACATACCGAAGAAGAACGGCAAGAAACGTCCGCTCGGTATTCCCTCATTCGAGGACAAATTGGTGCAGGAGGTAGTTAGACTGCTGCTTGAAGCCATTTATGAAGGTCATTTTGAAGGCACTTCACATGGTTTCCGACCGCACCGAAGCTGCCACACGGCATTGGGTATGATACAGAAGTCTTTTGCGGGAGCAAAGTGGTTTATCGAGGGAGACATCAAAGGCTTCTTTGACAACATAGACCACAACGTACTGATTAGCATTCTTCGTGAACGCATATCAGACGAACGCTTCCTAAGACTTATCCGTAAATTCTTCAATGCAGGGTATGTGGAGGACTGGAAGTACAACAAGACGTACTCAGGAACTCCGCAAGGTGGAATAATCAGCCCCATATTGGCTAACATCTACCTTGACAAGTTCGACAAGTATATCAAGGAGTACGCAGCCAAATTCCGCAAAGGTGACAGACGCAGCATCAATCCCGAATACTGGCGTTTGAACAATAAGAAGAACAGGCTGAAACAGAAGTTGCAGAAAACATCCGATGAGCAGATGCGGAAAAACTATCTGTATGAAATTGCCCAACTGAGCAAACAGATGCTGTCCACTCCTCACAAGGATGCAATGGATGCGGACTTTAGAAGATTGCAGTATGTAAGATACGCGGACGATTTCCTTATATCGGTTATCGGAAGCAAGTCTGAATGCGAGACCATCAAAGCGGACATCACCCAATTCATGAGAGAACAACTCAAACTTGAATTGTCCGATGAGAAAACTTTGATAACACACGCACAAGACAAGGCGAAATTTCTTGGATATGAAATCTTCATCAGAAAGTCAGATGCAGTGAAAAGGAACAGGGACGGAGTACTCAAAAGAGACTTCAACGGCGCAGTGGTGTTAACCCTTAACTCGGCTGTGATACAAAAGAAGCTCACTGAATACAACGCTTTGGAGGTCAGAAACATTGACGGCAAAGACATTTGGTGGTCAAAGCCTCGCAGATATATGACTCCAATGAAGCCCGAAGATATTCTTGCCCAATACAATGCGGAAATCAGAGGACTTTACAACTACTATTCACTTGCCGCAAACGTGTCCAAAGAATGTGCATCTTTCGCCTTCATTATGAAGATGAGTATGTTCAAGACACTTGGCTGGAAACTGAACACTTCCGCAAGGAAAGTTCGCCAGAAGTATCAGAAGGACAAGGACTTTGTCATTCCGTACAACGATGCCAAGGGAAAGCAGAAGTACAGAGTCTTCTACAATGAGGGTTTCAAAAAGAGAAATGCGCAGTTCGATGTTGACTATGACAAACTGCCACAGACCATGTATGTGCCATATCCGAGCCTTGTGGAAAGGTTGAAGGATGGACGGTGTGAACTTTGTGGTAAGGATGGGAAAGTAGTCATGCACCATGTGAGGACACTCACCAAGCTGAAAGGCAATAATGAGTGGGAGAAACTGATGCTCCAAAGACATCGCAAGACACTTGTTGTCTGCGAGGACTGCAACTCAATGATTCAGAACTATGGTAAAGAGTAATGTTACTAATGGAAAGCCGTATACATGGAGACATGTAAGTACGGTTTGGGGGCGAGTACTCGGAAACCGCCCACCGCAAGGTGGGTATGGCGCTGGGTGCTTAGCCCACACAACGAGGAACAGGATGTCAAGAAGAAGATTATGATGGTGGTTGGAGCGTGCCTTTTCCTGATTGCGGCAGCCCAAGCATTACCTCTATTCTTCGGAATTAACGCATAAACAGTCAGGAAATGATTAATGACGGACGTTATCCGGATTATCCGCTGTTCAAGGGGTTACAACGGCCTTTGGAGCTGATGGGATTACAAGGCCGCTACATCTATTGGGCGGCAGGCGTGGCTGGTGGAGCCATTGTGGGCTTTATCGCCGCCTACTGTCTTATGGGCTTTGTGGCCGGACTGGTCGTATTGGTGACTGTCTTATCTGCGGGAATCGTGCTTATCATCCTCAAACAGCGAAAAGGGCTGCACAGCAAAAATGTAAAACGTGGAGTGTATGTGTATGCCTATTCGCACAAAGTATGACTATAAGAAAAACCATCACGGCAATGTGTGTGGCTGATTGATTGTTGAACGCGGGCGGGTCCGCCTCCAGCCGAGGCAGACCTGCCCCTATTTAATGAACGAATATCGGAATGACCCTATATATCATTTTATTTTTCATCGCCCTATGTACGGGTATGGCCTTGTCAGTCTATACGTTCGGTACGGGTGGCAAGCGCAAGCACATCTTTCAGAATATCTATTTCTCTGTGGAAGATACAGATGGTGTGGGTGTGCTGTACACCAAGACGGGTGAATATTCCGCCGTCTTGAAAATCGAAAATCCAGTACAGAAGTATTCGGCAGACATTGACAGCTATTACGATTTCACGCATCTATTCTCTGCCCTTGCACAAACACTGGGCGAAGGATATGCCTTACACAAACAGGACATCTTCGTGAGAAAACAGTTCGCGAACGAGCCGGAGCATAATCAAGAATTTCTCTCAGCATCGTACTTCCGTTATTTTAATGGGCGTCCGTACACGGACAGCCTTTGCTATCTGACTATCACACAGGAAGCCAAGAAGAGCCGTCTTTTCTCTTACGATAGCAAGAAATGGCGCGATTTCCTCGTGAAGATTTATAAGGTTCGAGACCTACTACGCGACAGCGGTGTACAAGTGAAATTCCTGAACAAAGCCGAGGTAAGCGAATATGTGGACCGTTACTTTGCGATGAACTTCAAAGACCGTATGGTCTCGATGACGAATGTCAAGGCTGACGACGAAACGGTATCTATGGGTGATAAACGCTGTAAGGTGTACAGCCTCGTGGACGTGGACTGCGCTGCACTCCCCTCGCTGATACGTCCCTATACCAATATCGAGGTGAATAATACCGAGATGCCAGTGGATCTTGTCTCGGTGGTGGATAATATTCCGAACGCAGAAACGGTGGTGTACAACCAAATTATTTTCCTGCCCAGTCAGAAGCGTGAACTGGCATTACTCGACAAAAAGAAGAACCGGCACGCAAGCATCCCCAATCCGAGTAACCAAATGGCCGTAGAGGACATCAAGAAGGTACAGGACGTAATAGCCCGTGAAAGCAAACTGCTCGTGTACACGCACTTCAACATGGTGGTGGGCGTGCCTGCCGACACCGACCTTCAAAAATGCACGAATCACTTGGAAAACGCTTTTGGGCGCATGGGCATACATATCAGTAAGCGTGCATACAACCAACTGGAACTGTTCGTCAGTTCGTTTCCGGGCAACTGTTACAGCCTGAACGAGGAATATGACCGTTTTCTGACCCTCTCCGACGCTGCGGTATGCCTGATGTACAAGGAACGGGTGCAGCATAGTGAGGAAACGCCGATAAAAATTTATTATACTGACCGTCAAGGTGTTCCGGTAGCTATCGACATCACGGGAAAAGAGGGAAAGAACAAGCTGACCGACAACTCGAATTTTTTCTGCCTGGGGCCTTCGGGCAGCGGAAAGAGTTTCCACATGAACTCCGTCGTGCGCCAGTTGCATGAACAGGGGACGGACGTGGTAATGGTCGATACGGGTAACTCATACGAGGGGCTATGCGAGTATTTCGGCGGCAAGTATATCAGCTATACCGAGGAACGGCCCATCACGATGAATCCGTTCCGCATCAATCGGGAAGAGATGAACGTAGAAAAAACGGGATTCTTGAAAAACCTCGTCTTGCTCATCTGGAAAGGTACGCAGGGAACGGTCACAAAGACGGAAGACCGTCTGATAGAGCACGTCATCACGGAATATTACGACGCCTACTTCAATGGTTTCGAGGGCTTCACACCCCAACAGCGTGAGGACTTGCGTAAGAGCCTCGTTATTGATGACCGCAACAGCAGTGAGAAGCGGCACGAAAGCGAACGGGAACGCGCGGTCCGCATCGAGGGTATCATTGACGAGATAGAGGGCCGACGCAAGGAACTGAAAGTGGAGGAACTGTCATTCAACTCTTTCTATGAATATTCCGTGCAGCGCATCCCGGATATCTGTGAGGAAAACCGTATCACGGGCATCGACCTCTCGACATACCGCTATATGATGAAGGACTTCTATTTGGGCGGCAACCACGAAAAAACGCTGAACGAGAACATGGACAGCTCGCTGTTCGACGAGACGTTCGTGGTCTTCGAAATCGACAGCATAAAAGATGACCCGCTGCTTTTTCCTTTGGTCACGCTGATTATCATGGATGTTTTCTTGCAAAAAATGCGCATCAAGAAGAACCGCAAAGTCCTTGTCATCGAGGAAGCATGGAAAGCCATCGCCAGCCCGCTGATGGCGGAGTACATCAAATTTATGTACAAAACAGCGCGTAAATTCTGGGCCAGTGTGGGCGTGGTGACACAGGAAATACAAGACATCATCGGCAGCGAAATCGTGAAAGAGGCCATCATCAATAACTCGGATGTGGTGATGCTGCTTGACCAGAGCAAATTCAAGGAACGTTTCGACACCATCAAGACGATTCTTGGCCTAACGGACGTGGACTGTAAGAAAATTTTCACCATTAACCGCCTTGAAAACAAGGAAGGACGCAGCTTCTTCCGCGAGGTGTTTATCCGTCGGGGCACGACCAGCGGTGTTTATGGCGTGGAAGAACCGCGCGAGTGCTACATGACTTACACGACCGAACGAGCGGAGAAAGAGGCTCTGAAGCTTTACAAGCGCGAGTTACAATGCAGCCACCAAGAGGCTATCGAGGCATATTGCCGCGACTGGAATACCAGCGGTATCGGCAAGGCATTGCCGTTTGCGCAGAAAGTTAATGAAGCGGGATGTGTACTGAACTTAACCACTAAAATAACATCATAATGAAAACGAAAAGGATTTTAATCACCCTGTCACTGGGCTACGGGATAAATATGATGGGGTTTGAAAGCAGCTTGACGCGCGAACAAATCTCTGTCAGCAATCCGGAACTCACTGTTTTGTCCCTCCGGGAGTTTTGTATGCTGTCCAAGGAGAACCTGCTCCGCATGGATGACATGACACCGGACAAAGTAGCCGCCATCGAACGGTTGTTGGCAGAGTATTCCCTTCGGTTGGGTATGTCCGATGTAGAACTGGAAGCGTATTTGAACCGGTATTATGAAGAAAACCCCAAAGAAAAGGAGTTTTACGATATGTGCGACAGGCTATGTAACAGCAAACCTGTCTTCGATGAAAACAGGTTTCGAGAAGAACTATTCCGGGAACTGAACAGTAGTCCGATGAGTGAAAAAAGACTAAGTGACTTGGGATGGCTACGTTATCAGACCGTGCGCGAAACTTATCTAAACCAGCCTTTCTTTTTGAGATGGTTCGGCTCCCAAGAAGCCCGGATCAAAAGGGCCATCAAGGATACTACCATCATACATGATATGTTCTGCCGACTTGTCACGGAGAATTGTATCGAATCTGAACGGTGGTATTTCAATCACAAGGAACCGGAATACATAAAAGAGGTCTGAAACGATGAAACGGCTGTTTATCTTTTGGGTTATCCTATTGCCTGCCCTGACACAGCACGTTCACGCACAATATTACAGCGTGAACTATGACGCTCGTACCGTGGCGGCCATGGCCGCAGCATTCGGCACGGAGGCAGTAGCCGAAAGCTACTACCGCGAGCAGGTGGATGATATTCTGAAACACTATACGGCGGCAGAAGTGGCGGCAGCAGGGATATTTTCTTCCAAATTTTTGGAACACAAGGCTCTGTCCGACCTTGGCATCTGGTGCAGCAGCACGGAAAATTACTACTATCGTCGAATTTACCACATGGTGGCAGAAAAAATCATGCCGAAAATATGGGTGGTGGCGAAGCTGATGCTGCGCTCACCACAAACAGCAATCCACTGGGGCAGCTACCTGATGAAGGTGTGCGACGATACGAAGAGCCTGTGTATGCAGTTCGAAAGTGTGGTGACAAACAGCACGCTGTCGTTTTCGGACATCGCTTTTCTGGAAATTGACCGCGACATTGCCACCTTGCTGAACCTCGCGGAACTGGGCGGTACCGATTGGCAACGGATGTTGGACAACTTTACCAAAGTGCCGAGCAATTTCACGATTGAGAACTTAAAGGGCGACATTGACAACCTTTATAACATGGGCGTAGGGCTGGCAACATCAGGTATGGAGAACCTCGGTGACGCTCTACTGCAAAGTAGTGCGTTCCATGACCTGTTGGGTGGCAAAGTCAATGAAATCGGCAACCTGTATGAACACTACGGTACTCTCTTCGAGCAGGCGGAACATGACATCGGCAGTCTGCTAATCAACATGGTGGGCGGTCAGGATAGCGTGGCCGCATTGTTCAATTTCAGCAACTACGACCTCACATCGTGGATGACCGACTATATGGACAATGCTGTCGGGAACTATTACACGCAACGGTGGTATATCGCACGGCGTGATCAAGGAAGCATTTCTCTATGCGACTACTACCCACCGACAGACGACAACAGCATATTGAACGGGGGCGCATGGACACGCTTTAACACGAGTGATCCGGGATTTTATCCGAACGCTTCGCAACGGGAGCAGGCCCTCGCCAATTCAGAACGGTATGCCGGATGGTCAAGAAGCCGAGTGCAACAGCTCAACAATAGCAACGATGGCTACACCTATACTATCAATACCCGACAACAGGCCTATATCATCAGTAAGGGTAACAAGCAGACAAAGAAGGCATACGCCTACGAGATACACGTGACACAGAGTTGGAATCGGACGGAGGTGGTCTATGAGGATGTCTTCGATTCCTATTCGATGGATTTGAATACGTTCAAAGCGCAGCTCAATGCCCGCCTCTCGGAGTTCAATGACAACGAGGAAGGCTATGTCTATTACATAGCATCCGATGCACGGAACTATTATCAGGCGACGGACGCCGCAAAATTGCAGGGATGCGAAAGCGTGACCATCAGTGTAACCTGTTCAGACGGGGCGACGCTGGGGCAAGGCTCGACACAATACAAGTGTCGCAAGTGTGGCGGCTCACTGGATGCCCACTCCAAAGAGTGTGTCATGCAGACCTCGGTAACGGAGAACGAACTGGACCTTTCAGAACTGGACGCACTGATACGGGAAGCGGACAATCAAGTCGCCGTTCTTCAATCTCAGATTAGTGCCTTGGAAAAGGAAAACGCCGACCTTCTGAAAAAAATTGCCGAGGCGAGCGTGGAAGACGCAGCAGCTTACCGGCAACAATATAACTCCAACCGGACACGTATCGAGGAACTGAAAAGCGAACTTGCCGAGTGGCAACAAAAACAGAAGGAGTACGCAGATGCGAAGCAGGAAGCGGAAGCAGAGAACGATGTGCCGACAGATGATTACTACCGCCTACCGGCTATCATGCAGGATTGCAAGACAGCCTATAGCCTCACTTGGCAGGACGGAGGTACATGGAGCGGCTATACGTTCGTCCGTAAGGCGACGATGCCGAACATCAATGGTATCATTACGTTCCGTGCGACTATTTCTATCGCACGGAAGCCGAAATACTTTCTGGGTATCAAGATTCACCGTGCCATTATCCAAATCAGTTGGGAATTGACTTCGGCATACACAGACACGCACGTTGCCGATGTACTGACACTCGATCCGAACCTGTCGAACGAGGAAAAGACTAAAATCGTGAATAATCGCATATCGGAAATCGCACGGGAATATCCCAACTGTAAAATCACTACCGAGTATGCCCGTACAGAACCTATGGAAGAAGTACCGAACAGCGACGTGTACCACCTGCTTTGGTCAAGTGACCGCCTCGAAATCGCACGAGAGGTGGATTCACGTATCACGAAAATATACGCCGACCTCGTATCCTTGGAGAAGATGATGCACTACAAGCGGAACATCATCGACGTACTGAAGGATGTGCTACCGGAACTCGATACGGACGAGGGTCGTAGGCTGACACTCGTGGAAGAGTGCCATGACCGCTGGGTAGAAAACGCACGGACATCCCGAAGTGGCAGAAAGGAGGTACGGCCATGAAACGCACTATACTGATAGCCATTACGTTGCTTGCGCTACTACCCGATGTCGCCAAGGGCCAATGGACATTCGATATCGTGTCGGTGGAAGCGTACATAAATGACCACAAAAAACAACGCAGCCTGTTGCTGGCCCGAAGCACGCTGGAATACAGCAACCAACTGCTGCACGAGTACAGCCGTGAGGAGACGGGCAAATACAAGGAAGTAAATATCGACCTTGACCGCTATACCCGTGCCTTTGATGTCATCGACGTGATGTACCAGTCCCTGCGGACGGTGCTGAACGTGAAGGATACCTACAGCTCGGTAAGTGACCGTATCGGTGACTATAAGACCATGCTGGAGGCTTTCCATGAGAAAATCCTAAAACATGGGAACATCGAGCCGTCAGACGCATTGATTCTGACTATCAATGAAAAAGCAATACGGGACATCGCCAACGAGGGAGAACACCTCTATAAGTCGGTGAGCGACCTCGTGCTGTATGCCACGGGCGCAGCGGCCTGCTCGACCAGCGACCTGCTGATGGTACTGGAGTCCGTGAACAAGTCGCTGGACAGCATTGAGCAACACTTGAACCGGGCATACATCGAGACATGGAGATACATACAGGTACGTATCGGCTACTGGAAATCGAAGATTTACCGGGAACGTACCAAACGGGAAATTATTGACGGTGCTTTCGGACGATGGCGCAATGCGGGACGACTGGATTATTGACGGTAAAAGAGGAAGGAGGTAAATAATGCCATAATGATGATTATGACTTCTATACACCGAAATTGATAAGGAATATCTTAAAACGCGGGAAAAGCGTTTCGTCCTGAATGTTCGGAGAAGTACAAACAGAGAAAGAAACTTTAAGTACAAACAAGTCTATCTGGCCTATAACCAAGAGGCAAATGGACATTTGGATTAATAAAAGATGTAATGAAAAAGATCGTTTTTGAAAAAGACATTACGCTATATAAAGCCGATTGCCTTGAAGTAATGCCTCTTCTCTCAGAATCAAGTATTGATTTAGTTCTATGCGACCCACCTTTCGGAATTACAGCCTCGCAATGGGATAAGATAATACCATTCTCGAAAATGTGGGAGGAGATTAGAAGAGTGAGAAAGGATAATGCGCCTACGGCTTTATTTGGCAGCGAACCGTTCAGCAGCCTTTTACGCTGTGGCAATTTAGCCGAATTTAAATATGACTGGGTATGGGAAAAGTCAAAAGCAAGCAATTTCCTTCTTGCTAAAAAGCAACCTCTAAAAGCGCATGAGCTAATCAGTATCTTTTGTAACGGCAGAACTCCTTATTATCCAATCATGGAGGAAGGTGAGCCTTATGAGAATCGTACAAAGAGAGGAAGTAACTGGACAGGAGTAAACAAGGTACCAAATCCTACATTCAGAAATGAAAACAAAGGAACGAGATACCCACGAAGTGTGAAATATTTTAAAACTGCGGAATCAGAGGGCAAAACGATTCATGTTAATCAAAAACCAGTCGCATTGTTGAAATATCTGATAAAAACATACACGAAAGAGGGTGACACAGTCCTTGATTTTGCCTCTGGAAGCATGAGCACTGCAATCGCCTGTATTCATACGAATAGAAAATGTATTTGTATTGAAAAGGATGATATGCACTTCTTGCGGGGAGAGGAAAGGATTAGAAATGAATATAATATAAAAAGAAATGTGGAATAATCCTGGTGATTAACTGATTGAAGCACATTGAGTATTGAAAGATTAATAACAAATAACCGAAAGTAAATATGGACAGAATACTCTTACTCGTGACGGTTACAATAATTGCAACCACGGCGGCAAAGGCACAATCCGTGACCTATAACCACGATTCGCCGAAACAAAACCAAGTAACAGTAATGGAAACCGGTACGGGAGCACTCTCGCCCGACCTCTACTATTCCATACTGCACAACAAGTATAAAAAGTCGGCAGCAGTCAAGAACAAACTGTCGTTCCGCACACTGGCGGGCGTCAACCTATACAACCAAACGGACGAAGCTGAAGCCATCGACTCGGCATTGGTGAGCCGGGCAAAGATAGAAGCCTTGAACGTGGCTGACCGTCAAGCGGACATCGCATGGGTCGCTGAAGGCGATAAGGTCAACGGACAGATGGTACGGCTCAAACGAAACATAGACCGCATCTTGCCTGTCGGGGGGACATCGGAGGATAAAGACAGATGGACGGAATATTACCATATCTACCAGTGCGCCATTGATGCAACGAAAGATGCCTATATGCCCAACGCACAGCGGAAGAAAGAGTATCTGCGCATCTACGAGGATATAACTCGACAGAACGAAATCCTTGTCGGCTACCTTGCCAAACGGCAGAATACTACGATAACAAGTACGCTACTGAACGCTACCGCTGACCGTACTCTGGATAAGGAGAGTATTGTCCGCGATGCGGTGAACCGATGGCACGAATCGCGCTTTGCCGTGCGCGGCCCGCAATCAGGCAATAACACGGGCGGCAGCGGCAACGGAGATGAAACAGTAAACAAAGGGAACTGAAAAAACAAAAACGTATGGCAGACGGAAATATACTCTCGGATTTCGGTATTAATATCCTTGAAGAAGAAATTGACGATGTGATTTTTCAAACGAACGAGTTCCTGACTGATGCGACTTTTACCGGCTCGCAGGGACCGTTCTGGTGGATACTACAAATGTGCATGGCACTGGCTGCCCTGTTCGCTATTGTGATGGCAGCGGGAATGGCGTACAAGATGATGGTGAAACATGAGCCACTGGATGTGCTGAAGCTGTTCCGTCCTTTGGCTGTTTCAATCATCCTCTGTTGGTGGTATCCGCCAGCAGACACGGGTATGGCTGGCAGTGGGAGCAGTTGGTGTTTCCTTGACTTCCTGTCTTACATCCCGAACTGCATCGGCTCGTACACGCATGACCTGTACGAGGCAGAAGCCACCCAAATAGCGGACAAATTCGAGGAAGTGCAGCAACTTATCCATGTACGTGACACGATGTACCAAAGCTTGCAAGCACAGGCAGATGTCGCTCACACGGGTACCTCCGACCCGAATCTGGTAGAAGCGACCATGGAACAAACCGGAGTGGACGAAGTGACGAAGATGGAGAAAGACGCAGCCGAACTGTGGTTTACCTCACTGACGGCAGGAGTCATCGTAGGTATCGACAAAATCATCATGCTTATCGCTCTGATTGTGTATCGTATCGGATGGTGGGCTACCATCTATTGCCAGCAAATCCTACTGGGCATGTTAACAATATTCGGACCTATACAATGGGCGTTCTCGCTGTTGTCCAAATGGGAAGGTGCATGGGCGAAGTGGCTTATAAGGTATCTGACAGTACATTTCTATGGTGCAATGCTCTACTTCGTCGGCTTCTATGTGCTACTGTTATTCGACATTGTACTGTGCATACAGGTAGAAAACCTGACGGCAATCACAGCAAGCGAACAGACAATGGCGGCCTACTTGCAAAACAGCTTCTTCTCCGCCGGCTACTTGATGGCGGCAAGTATCGTGGCACTGAAATGCCTAAACCTCGTGCCGGACTTGGCAGCATGGATGATACCTGAAGGCGACACGGCCTTCTCTACACGGAACTTTGGAGAAGGTGTGGCGCAGCAGGCCAAAATGACGGCTACGGGCGGTATCGGCTCGATGATGAGATAATGATAAACCTAATATTAAATATCCAAAAGATGAATGTACAACAGAAAATTGAGAAATGGTGCAGGAACGAGCGTTTCGTGCACTATGCAAATGAACGCATAAGCGAAGAGCTCGTTTATGCACCTAACCACCGAATTGATCCGGAATATGAAGAACTGGACGAAGCCATTACATGGGACAACCGATATATTGTCCCTATGATGACTTACCTTACCTATCGTCTGCAACTGGTCAAATTGCAGAAAAATGCCAAGAATCGAAACCGCCGTGTCTGGTGGATATTCGTGCATGTAATCATGCGGGAAGATTACACACAGCTTTTTGACGGGAAGTTCGAAAAATTTCTGACGGAGTTGCATGATACAGTCATGACAATGTTACATGACGAATACACACGATTGTCTAACAAGAAAAAATAAAGGTATATGGTCATCAAACATTTGGAGAATAAAATCCGACTGGTGGGCATCATCTGCACTGCTTTTCTTGCAGGGTGTATCATCATCAGCGTATCAAGTATCTGGACTGCTCGGACAATGGTGACGGACGCGCAGAAAAAGGTGTATGTGCTGGACGGAAATGTACCTATACTCGTAACCCGCACGACGATGGACGAAACACTGGACGTGGAGGCCAAGAGCCACGTAGAAATGTTCCACCATTACTTTTTTACTCTCGCACCGGACGACAAATACATCCGCTATACGATGGAAAAAGCGATGTACCTGGTCGATGAGACGGGACTGGCACAGTACAATACCCTCAAGGAAAAGGGATTTTACTCCAATATATTGGGTACGAGCGCGGTGTTCTCGATTTTCTGTGACAGTATCTCCTTTGATAAAAAGAATATGGAGTTCACCTACTATGGTCGGCAGCGAATCGAACGTCGGAGTAATATCCTGATGCGCGAACTGGTTACGGCAGGGCAACTTAAACGTGTGCCGAGAACGGACAACAATCCGCATGGACTGCTCATAGTAAACTGGCGCACATTGCTGAACAAAGATATCGAGCAAAAAACAAAGAGTAACTATTAAATCACCAAAGATATGAATATCAAAGGATTCAAACGGATGTTGTTCGGCGAGAAGATGCCGGACAAAGATGACCCGCAGTACAAGGAACGCTACGAGCGAGAGGTGCAGGCCGGGCATAAATTCGCCAAGGCGACACGCATCGACCAAGCGGCAGCCAAGGTGCAGGGCTTTGCCAACGCACACCGGACGCTGTTTCTGGTCATCGTCTTTACATTCGTCATCGGAGCTTTCGTATGGAACGCCTACCGCTTGGTAACTGTGTACAGACACACTCCGGCAAGTCGCACGGCGACGGAAATGCAGGATTCTGTGCTTCGGGAACGGCACAAGCTGTTGCAGGAAGTCGAAATAAGGGAACATAAAAACAGAGGGGACAAACCATAGTAAAAAGAGTACTTATGAATACACGGCTTGAAAAATCAGTCCGTTCGTCAGACGAATGGTACACGCCAAAGGAGATACTGGACGCATTGGGCAAATTCGACCTTGACCCTTGCGCTCCCATCCGTCCGTTGTGGCCGACTGCCGAGGTCATGTATGACCAGAACATAGATGGGTTGTCCCAGATATGGGAAGGGCGTGTGTGGCTCAATCCTCCCTATTCGCGTCCTCTTATCGAGCTATTCGTCCGGAAATTGGCAGAACATGGCAACGGCATTGCATTATTATTCAACCGTTGCGATTCCAAAATGTTTCAGGACGTCATCTTCCCCAAAGCGACGGGAATGAAATTCCTACGCCACCGCATCCGATTCTACCGACCAGACGGAGCACGAGGTGACTCTCCCAGTCGCGGTAGCATCCTATTAGCTTTCGGAGAAGACAACGCAGAGATACTGAGAAATTGTGCCATTGAAGGCAAATATGTACAACTCAATTAAAAGATGTATAATGAAGATATTGGAGAAAATCAATTTTCGCCAGCCGAAATATATGCTTCCCGCCATCCTTTATTTCCCCCTGCTCGGCACGTCTTATTTCATCTTCGACCTGTTTCAGACAGAAACGATAGAAATACAAGACAAGGCGTTGCAGACGACGGAGTTCCTGAACCCCGAATTGCCGGGGGCACAGATCAAGGACGATGGCATAGGCAGCAAATACGAGAATATGGCAAAATCATGGGGTAAGATACAGGACTACTCCGCTGTAGATAACATAGACCGGGAAGAACCCGATAAAAACAAGGAAGAGTATGAATCGAAATACACGCAGGACGACATCGACCTGCTCACGGAAGAACAACAGGAAAAAGCTGCGGCAGCGGAAATTGCCTCTGCCAAGACACGAGAACAGGAAGCACTTGCCGAACTGGAAAAAGCACTCGCAGAGGCGAGACTGAGAGGGCAAAACGCGACTGTCCCCCCGGCAGAAACGGACACGGCCAACATTGCTCCACCACAAGGAGCAGCAGCCTCCGGAACCATCAACGAAGAGAGCCGGGCTGTGAAAACGCCATCAGCGGACGAACCGCCCAGCGAGGTGGTACGCAAGGTGAAGACAACCTCGGACTACTTTAACACACTGTCGAAGAATGTCCGTGAACCGAAACTCATCCAAGCCATCATTGACGAGAACATCAAAGCGGTGGACGGCTCGCGCGTGAGGTTGCGCCTGCTTGACGATGTGGAGATTGGCGAGTGTGTGATAGCAAGGGGAACATACCTGTACGCTACGGTAAGCGGATTCTCATCCGGGCGCGTGAAAGGTAATATCAGCAGCATCCTCGTGAATGACGAATTGGTGAAAGTGAGTCTCTCACTCTATGATACAGATGGCATGGAGGGGCTGTATGTGCCCAACAGCCAATTCCGGGAAACGAGCAAGGATGTAGCAAGCGGGGCAATGTCGGGCAATATGAACATGAGTATGGGAAGTACAACAGGAAACAGCCTTGCACAATGGGGGATGCAGGCGGTGAACAATGCCTACCAGAAAACAAGCAATGCCATTAGCAAAGCTATCAAGAAAAACAAAGTCAAGTTGAAATACGGAACTTTCGTGTATTTAGTGAACGGACAGGAAAAAAGGAATTAAAACGATGATGACATGGAAACAGATTTATCAGAATATCACAAAGGTACGGATGGGCTTTATTATGCGGACTATATAGCCCCAAATAAAGCCGAAACATTTATCGGAAAACTTGTGAGTACCGAATGGTGGCATCACAGAGGGCAGTTTGCCCTAATATGCAACTTCCGAACAGAAGACAGACGGAGGATTGCCTTATTCGCTTTTCAAAAACATACCGGTTTTTACGGACCAAGATACGGGAATGTTAATTTCAAAACAGTGGAGAAGGGCACTCTTTGGCAATGTGAAATCCAAATGACCCGGACGGGACGTTGTACTTGGGCGCGTGCCAGGCAGATAAAGAAATGAAGCGAAATAGGGAAAAGAAATCAATATAAATATTTTTAATCATGTGCCTATGAAATCTTCAAACTACTTAAAAAAATTATACGGGAATCCGACAGATGAAAAATATACACCGGGATATGGTGTATTACCCATTATCAAATATATACCCGAAGGCAAGATAGTCTGGTGTCCTTTCGATACGAAGCACAGTGAGTTTGTGCAGAAATTCAAGGATGCCGGTTTCCATGTCGTGTATTCCCATATCTATAACGGACAGGATTTTTTCAACTATGAACCGTCCCAATGGGATATACTCGTATCCAATCCTCCTTTCAGCCGGAAGGTGGAAGTCTTCGAACGCTGTCTGAAACTCGGAAAACCATTCGCCTTGCTGATGTCCAACTATTGGCTGAATAACGTAGCACCCTGCCGACTTTTCCAGAATACTGATCTGGAATTACTCATGTTCGATAAACGTATTCAGTTCGGAAAAGGGAAAAACGTACCGTTCAACAGCAGCTATTTCTGCCATAAAATACTTCCGAAACAAATCATATTCGAACAGATAGATGTTACGGACAAATCTCCAAGTTGTATGCAGGATGACATCCCAGATAAGGCAAATATCAATCCGCAAGAGAATAAAGCAATCATGAATTTTCAATTATAACTCTGTATTTCAATGAAAAGGAATTTATTTGGCATTATGCTTCTATCAGGTATTTCCATTTTACCGAAAGCTAACGCACAAACTACCTACGAAGAAATGGAACAACTGACGGTGAACGAACAGATAACAACTGTCATCACGGCATCGGAACCGGTGCGTTTCGTGGATATTTCCACTGACAAGGTGGCAGGCGATCAGCCCATTGACAACATCATTCGCCTAAAGCCCAAGGAAAGCGGACACGAGGATGGTGAAATACTCGCCATCGTCACCATTGTGACGGAACGATACCGCACACAATACGCACTGATTTATACCACAAGGATGAAAGAGGCAGTAACGGATAAGGAGATATTGCTACAAGAGCGTAATGCGTACAACAATCCGGCAGTCTCAATGTCCACTGCCGACATGACACATCATGCACGGCGCATCTGGAACTCACCTGCAAAAATCCGCAACGTAGCTACCAAAGCACACCGCATGGTGATGCGTCTGAACAATATCTACTCGGTGGGTGACTACTTCTTCATAGACTTTTCCATCGAGAACAAGACGAACATCCGTTTTGACATTGATGAGATACGGATAAAGCTGACAGACAAGAAACTCGCCAAGGCAACCAACGCACAGACTATCGAACTGACACCTGCTCTGGTTCTGGAATCGGGCAAGACATTCAGACACGGCTATCGGAATGTGATTGTCGTGAAAAAGATGACCTTTCCCAATGACAAGCTACTGACCATCGAAATGACGGAGAAACAGATTAGTGGCCGTAACATCAGTCTGAACATCGACTATGAGGATATACTGGCGGCAGATTCGTTCCATGCAGATTTATTGGAGGAGGAATGACTATGAAAAAGACAATCATCGTGATAATTACCTGCGTGTGTATCGCTGCAAGTGCAAATGCACAACAAGGTAGCGGACGCCTCTCGCTTGGCACAGGGCTACTCTACAAGAACGGCATGGATATAACGCTCGCCTACGAACACGAAATGAACTATCGCCATACGTGGGAGTTCTTCGTCAACGGCTATCTACAATGGGCAGAGTGCGCTTCGTGCGGGCATATCTGCTCGGAATCATTTTGGCGAAACTACCGCAGCTACGGTTTTGGCGTGGCCTACAAGCCGTGCATGACGCGGGGACGCAACCACTATGGCAGTCTGCGTATCGGAGCTTCAGCCGGAAGCGACATGAATAAGTTCCTCGGTGGCCTGCACTTCGGTTACGAACACAACTATGTGCTACGGGCCGGATGGACACTGTATTGGCAAGTGAAAAGCGATGTGATGATAAAAGGTGCGGACGTGCTGCGAGCAGGTGTCGTGCTGGGTGTGAAACTACCTATAAAATAGGGAAACAAAAAAGAAAGCAATATGATACGAAAGATACATTTGGTGGCAGCGGCAACGGCTGCCGTGCTTTGCGCTGCCTGTGACACGCATATAGACGTACCCGATACAGCAGTTCGTCCAGGACATATCCTCTGCGAGGATGGAACAGCTTTGCCTTACGCACAATATGAACAATCGGGGAAAAAAGCGATAGCGGTTGTCTTCGATACCGAAAAACGCGGAGATACGGAGGGGGACGGTTATGCAGTTTACCTGTGGGACATTGCTCCACAGGCATTCGCCGACAGCCTCGGCATCGCACAAGGCACATCGGCTGACATCATGGCTTATGATGGCAATGAGAATACATTCGCACTGTATGATACACAAGAAACCGCTTCGCCAATGGCAGAAGCGGTTTTCGACCTATGGCGGTACGGGCAGAGTGCCTATGTACCGTCCGTGGCAGAGATGCGGCTGCTCTACACCATGCGAAAGATAATCAACCCTGTCATCGAACAATGTGGCGGTGAGCCGTTACCACTGGATGAAAACGACTGTTGGTACTGGACATCCACAGAAGTCGAAAAGCAACAGACAGCCAAGGCATGGCTCTATTCCATGGGGAGCGGCGCAATGCAGGAAACACCTAAAGTACAGGCGCACAAAGTACGCCCTATAATTACCATAAACGAATAAAAGATAGAAAGATATGAAAGATACGGATATATTTTTCAGCATAGCATTGATGATATTGGGAATTGTCCTCATGTATAAGTCCATGAAAGGTAATTCATGCCGACAAATACTGGCAAAACTCGCAGATTCCATAGCATTGGATAAAGAAGATATTAATTTTCAAATTAAAAGGTTCGGCTACCTTTTGGACGAAATGACTGCCGATAATGAAAAAAATTCAATCTTGAAGCGTCATGCCGACAGACTGGAGGAACTTGTCACGCAATTAGACCGCACACGAAACGAGCTTGAAACAAGTAATCTGTCAATGGCGGATATTAACGGAGAGTTGAAAAGAAGTAATGCCGAACTTGTAAAGAGAGCAACCCAATTACGCAATGAGATACAGCAAGACGAGCTTGTCATCCAAAAGATGCAAGAACGCCTTGATTCTCTCAAAAGAATCAAAGTGGGGCTTGAAATAGCCCTGAATAACATTCAAGCAGAAGAAGTACACTATCTCTCGGAACCGGTATTCAGTTTGGGTATTACCCCATCCATCAAAAGCCATCTTGAATCTCATGGAATATTATATATCGGAGACCTGATTCATCTTAACGAGCAATATCTCATGGAAATCTGGGGTATCGGTCCGGTAACACTTGATAAGATAAAAACAAAACTGAACGAGAATGGTGCATGGTTCGGTATGGATGTAATCAGAGTAGGTAATCATTGGTATCGTAGAAAACAAGGACTAATAACAGACTGACTTATGGAAGAAAGTAAAGAATTGCAAGGGTTCTATAAAATATTCCGCACAGTGGTATATGTGTCCGTGCTGCTGGAGTTCTTTGAATATGCCATTGACCCTGCAATGCTTGACCACTGGGGCGGCATACTGACCGACATTCACGGACGCATCAAACAATGGATGATTTACCACGACGGCAATCTTGTGTACAGCAAAATCGCAACGGTACTGCTTATCTGCATCACTTGTGTCGGAACGCGGAACAAGAAGCATCTGGAGTTCAACGCACGCCGGCAGGTGGTGTATCCATTGACGAGTGGGTTATTGCTGCTCGTACTCTCCGTATGGCTGTTCGGCCATACGATGGAAACAAGGCTTTATACCTTACCTCTGAATATCATTCTCTATATGATTGCCTCCATTGCTGGCGTAGTACTGGTACATATCGCATTAGACAACATTTCAAAGTTCATCAAGGAGGGACTGATGAAAGACCGTTTCAACTTCGAGAATGAAAGTTTTGAACAATGTGAAGAAAAAGTCGAGAATGAATACAGCGTAAATATCCCCATGCGATACTACTATAAGGGTAAATTCCGTAAGGGGTGGATTTCTGTAAGCAACTGCTTTCGAGGAACATGGGTAGTTGGAACACCGGGATCGGGTAAGACTTTCAGTATCATAGAGCCGTTTATCCGACAGCATTCGGCCAAAGGTTTCGCCATGGTGGTGTATGACTACAAGTTTCCTACATTGGCGACCAAGCTCTACTACCATTACAAGAAGAACGAGAAACTGGGCAGAGTACCCCAAGGGTGCAAGTTCAACATGATTAATTTTGTGGATGTGGAGTACAGCCGTCGGGTGAATCCAATTCAGGCAAAGTACATCAACAATCTTGCGGCGGCCAGCGAAACGGCGGAAACATTATTGGAAAGCCTACAAAAGGGTAAGAAAGAGGGAGGCGGCGGAAGCGACCAGTTCTTCCAAACCTCGGCGGTAAACTTCCTTGCCGCTTGTATCTACTTTTTCGTGAATTATGAACGTGAACCCTACGATGCCAACGGCAAGCCTCTATATGCGGAAAGACAGCAAGATCCGCAGACCAAATTCTGGAAACCGACAGGTATCGTGCGCGACCGTGAAGGCGGCAATATCGTGGAACCTGCCTATTGGCTGGGAAAGTATTCGGACATGCCACATATTCTGTCATTCTTGAATGAAAGTTATCAGACGATTTTCGAGGTACTGGAAACTGACAATGAGGTTGCTCCGCTGCTTGGCCCATTCCAGACAGCCTTCAAAAATAAGGCAATGGAACAATTGGAGGGTATGATTGGCACGTTACGTGTTTATACCTCGCGTCTGGCAACCAAAGAGAGCTACTGGATATTCCACCGGGATGGCGATGACTTCGACCTGAAGGTGAGTGACCCGAAGAATCCGAGTTACCTGCTGATTGCAAATGACCCGGAAATGGAATCCATCATCGGTGCATTGAACGCTCTTATCCTAAACCGTCTCGTTACCCGTGTGAATACCGGGCAGGGGAAAAATATTCCTGTGAGTATTATAGTGGACGAGTTACCGACACTTTACTTTCACAAAATAGACCGCCTGATAGGTACGGCGCGAAGCAATAAGGTGAGTGTAACGCTCGGCTTTCAGGAACTACCGCAACTGGAAGCCGATTATGGTAAGGTAGGTATGCAAAAGATCATTACGACGGTAGGTAATGTGGTAAGCGGCTCGGCACGTGCCAAAGAAACGCTGGAATGGTTGTCCAATGACATCTTCGGCAAGGTGGTCCAGGTCAAAAAAGGCGTGACTATTGACCGGGACAAAACAAGTATCAATCTCAATGAGAATATGGATAACCTTGTGCCTGCCTCGAAAATCTCGGATATGGCAACCGGATGGATATGCGGTCAGACGGCACGGGACTTTGTGAAGACGAAAACAGGTATGGGCGGTTCAATGAATATTCAAGAATCGGAAGAGTTCAAGACTACAAAGTTCTTCTGCAAAACAGATTTTGATATGGCAGAAATCAAGAAAGAAGAAGCGGCGTATGTGCCGCTGCCGAAGTTCTACACTTTCAAGTCGAGAGAGGAACGGGAGCGCATCCTATATAAAAACTTCGTACAAGTGGGGCAAGATGTGAAAGAGATGATAAAAGACGTTCAGAATAAGCGCAACGCGAAATAAAAATCCGGCTGTCTGACATATAATGTAAATAAAAACAACAAAAACCGTCAGTACAATCGTACTGGCGGTTTACTACTAACTAATCTCTTCTTCTGGTTTATCAGGAGAGCTACCTGCTTAATAATTGGGTGAGTTGCTGATGGCATTTTTTTTCGTATTCCTCTTTGTCAGTACCGCATTCAATTGCCCTGTCAATGACATCCCCTAACTCGTTGTAACAAACTTCTTCATTGACACACTCTGCATCTTTGCCTTTCAACAGATATACCTCATAATAGTCCGACCCATTAAGTGCAATAATGACGTATCCGGTGTGTAACAGTCCGTTTACTTTGATACGAAGTGCAGGCAGGCCTTTGAAGATGGTGGCTGCAAACTCTGCGATACCCCATGACATGAGGACGGACATAGGGGTAAGTCCTATCAACTGCTCTTGAATGGTCTGTGCTATTTGTATTACATACTCTTTTTCCATAACTATGCTATTTTTAAGATGATTATTGTTTTTTTATTCGAACCATTCCGGGTTGTCCTTTTTCAGTTCGGCAACCAATTCTACGTCTGTCAGTCGTAGGTTTGCCATGTCGGTAAAGAAGAAAACCTCGTCATAGATTCTTTCGGCTTCCTTGCTTGCGAAGCCTTCGTTTTCATCGTTGAAACTACCGGGCTGAAGGGCATCGAGCAAGGTAATCGAGCCGATAAGGAGTTCTTCACCCTCGTTGGATTCCACCACACGGCAAGGATAGTTATTGCCACCAAATTGTACTTCTTGTGTTTTCATACGCTTGTTATTTTATTATTTTAATGGGATATGCTTTCCATTTGTCTTGAGGTATTCCATAAGACACTTTGCTTCTTCATGTGATGCACGATTGCGGTCATCATAGCGACGTGTCTCATCCGCCATCACAATGATGCACTCCTTAAACAACCTATAGAGGCTCTGTTGCAGTGTGGGGTGCATATCAGGTATAGCGGCTGCAAAACGCTTGGGATTGAAACTAAAACTATTCACTGCCATTTCCCATTCTTTGGCAAGTTTGTACTCTTTGCTTTCTTTGATGTTGTCCATTGTCATGAAATTTTAATGATTTATTTTTCTTCCCTCTGTTCGGTTCTATATTCTGTCTGAACCGCTTGGGATTTACAGATGCTTTACAGGACTGACGAACAAGCTATTTCCAACGCTTTTTTTGGAAAATTACTCTTTCACAGAAAGGAAGAATTTTATAAAAATGCACTTCAAAGCGATGGAATCAAGCGCGGCAGTCCACCTTCGCGTCTGGAAAACCAACCGGCGAGGACAGGAAGGGACCGGAGAAGGAATAAGATGGAAAAGATAAAAAGGAGGAAACTGATAGGTATAAATGGAGACGGGTGGCGGTGGGGTATCGGGAGGTAGCTATAAATGGGATAGAAAAGGCATAATCGCGCGGATGGCGGGTTTGCCCGGCAGACACGCCGCCCGACAACGGTTTGGAGCAGTTGTCCGTGAACATCTTCACCTTAATCTAATTACAAATTAGGAACGAATAGAGGACAGATTACTCCACCCTCTATTCGTTGGTTACTGATTATGGTTAAGCTGCAATATCTTCCTCTTGTGGCTGTTCTTCGGTCTGCATCCCTACTTCGGATTGCTGTTTGTCAGATTGCTCCGCTTCCTGCTTTGCTTGTTCCTGCACCAAAAGAACGGCTTTTTTCTCTTCGATACGTTGGTGACGCTTCTCATACACTTCATTATGTCCGTTCTTGATGTCTGCCAACAGGTCGGGCATATGTTTTTGTGCGAAGTCAAGCAAGAGGGATGCAATGGCATTGTTGCCGTATGCGTTCTTGAAATTAGCAATTAGAAAATCCCTGCGAATAATCGCTTTCTGCTTGCTCGTGAGGTTGGCAATGATGTTTATCTTTTCTTCATCTGTAAGGTAGGAATAAGGCTTTTTTTCCTCGATACCTACCGCTTCGAAATGCTCTTTGCGGAGGGATGATAGCAAGAAGAAATAAATCATCTTGTCCTCGTCTTGCCCAAACTTGCAATCGGACATATCAACCTCCAAAATCTGTTTTTTTGTGTCCTCTACAGTCTTTTCAAGGGCAATTTCCTTGTTGCGTTTGTCTTGCTTTTCCAACTTCTCTACCGGTGAAAGCGTCTGCTCCTGTTTTGTGTCATTGGTAGTACAGGTAACTTTCGGAACATAACAGAGTACGATGTCCTTGCTCTCAATACGGAAATAAAGGATGATTTCACCTGCTTCACTTCGGGTACGGATTTCTTCGCATTCTTCCGTGTAATCGTTCAAATCCTGTTCGAACTCGCTCTGTGCCTGTTCGTATTCTTCGGTGGTGTCGTACTCATCTTTTCGGGGTGCTTCGGGCTGTTCGGGATATGCCTTTGCATAATAGTTAAGGCTTTCCACTTCGTAACCCATGGCGGTAAGACGTTCTACTACGGCTTCATTGCTGTTGAAACTTTCATAGCAGAGGGATACCTCAGGGCGTTCTTCCATAAGGCGCACGGCTTTCTCCGTGAGGTATGCCGCATTCATTTCAGCAAGGCAAGTACGATTGGCGCAATTTCCGCAACCGCCCTCGCAAAATAACATCATATTATTTGTATTGTGAGGACACGACAGACAGAGGGTCTTGTCAAATGCGTATCGCTCCAAGTCGGTGGTATATTGCCGTTCGATGTTCCGTGCAACATCAGAGGCTTTCATTCCTCGCCAACTATTGTACTGCACCCCCTCTTTAAGATGCTTGTTGTACACCTCTTTCTGAATATCTTCCCCATAACGGCAAATTTCGCTCGCTACGCTGATTGTGATTTCGTCCTGTTCCAAAAGCTGTGCGATTTCGGGCATTAAGGAAACGAATTTAAGCCGTGTGCGGATATAGCTTTCGTTTTTACCGAACTGCACCGCCAAAGACTGCACATCGTGGCGACCACTATCAATGAGCTTTTGGTAGGCATTTGCTTCCTCTATCGGGGTAACATCCTTGCGCTGGAGGTTTTCAGTTACCGCCATTTCTTCGGCAACTTCGTCTGAAATTTCCATAACGACAGCCGGAATGTCTTCCAATCCTGCCATGAGGGAGGCACGATATCGACGTTCTCCAAAAACAATCTCAAAGCGGTTGTTTTCTATCGGGCGTACTCCAATAGGCTGTAACACACCCTGCTGACGAATACTCTCGGAAAGTTCTGCAAGGCTCGCTTCGTCAAAATTCTTACGTGGGTTGTAATTGCTCGGCTGCACGTTTGCCAATGCTACCATTGTGATGTTTTTCTCTACTGATTGAATTGCTGTTGCTTCCATAATCATAAAAATTTAATTGGTTTTAATATTTAATTTTTTATTTTCCCTTTGTTCGGTTCTCTTTTCTGCCTGAACCGCTTGGGATTTACAGATGCTTTACAAGGACTGACGAATAAGCGATTTCCGACGCTTTTTCCGGAAAATTACTCTTTCGCAGAAAGGAAGAATTTTATAGGAAATGCACTTCAAAGCGACGGAATCAAGCGCGGCAGTCCACCTTTGCGTCTGGAAAACCAACCGGTGATGGCAGGAATGGACCGGATGAGTGGCATTAAAAGAATATAGAAAAGGAAGAATACGCTGAAAGGCGGATGGTAAAACGGATGGAACTATAAAGGGATGATTAACGATACAACGGGACAAGCGGAAGGACGTAAGACCAGACGGTGTAAAACAGGAATGGAACTTACCAGATAAAAATCCTTTGAGCCATTTCGCTAAATAAATCTGTATCAATTGCCTGTTTTACCAGAAATTTGCATTATTTTTGCAGTAACGAAACAGCCGTTTCGGAAACAGCCGTTTCGGAAACAGCAATAAAAAAGGATAAGGATATGAGATTTTTTGACAGGACAGAAGAAATAGCCTCTCTTCGCAAGATTCGCGAAATGGCCAAAAACAATGCTCAGTTTACAGTGGTAACGGGACGTCGCCGTATCGGTAAGACATCACTCGTGTGGAAGGCATACGAAGACGAACCGATTCTCTATTTCTTTGTTGCCCGGAAAGCCGAAGGCGATTTGTGTGAGGACTACCGGCTTGAAATAGAGAACAAGTTGGGAGTCCCAACCATGGGGCGGGCCGAACACTTTACCGATGTGTTCGAGTACCTGATGAAACTTTCGGCAGAACGTCCCATCACACTCTTTATCGACGAGTTCCAGGAGTTTTTCCGTGTGAACAAATCGGTGTTCAGCGATATGCAGCGCATCTGGGATCTATACAGCCCGAAGTCCCGTATTAACCTGATTGTCTGTGGTTCGATTTATTCCATGATGACAAAGATATTCAAGGATAAGAAAGAGCCGTTGTATAACCGGCAGTCGCGCTTTATGACTGTGCGTCCGTTTACCCCAACTGTTCTGAAAGATATTCTTTCGGAATACAACCCCGGCTACACGGCGGAAGATCTGCTGGCATTGTACGCTTTCACGGGCGGTGTGGCGAAGTATGTACAACTACTCGTGGATGCAGGAGCAACAACCAAAACGACTATGCTCGACCAGATTATAAAGGCCGACTCCATATTTTTGGGCGAGGGTAAAGCGATTCTTATCGAAGAGTTCGGCAAGGATTACGGAATCTATTTCTCCATACTATCGGCCATTGCACGAGGAAAAACATCCCGTTCGGAAATTGAAAACGTGGTAGGCAAGGAAATCGGCGGTTATCTTACCAAGCTGGAAAAAGAATACGAAATCATATCGAAGAAGCAACCGCTGTTCGAGAAGAGTTCCGCCAAGAATGTCCGGTATGTCATCGAGGATAATTTTTTCACGTTCTGGTTCCGCTTCATCTACAAGTACAGCTATATGCTGGAGATAGAGAACTATGGAAGTGTGAAGATGATTATAGGTCGGGATTATGAAACTTTCAGCGGTCTGATGCTTGAACGTTACTTTAAGCGTGTACTGATAGAACGGCAAGTCTATACGCGTATCGGAGGCTGGTGGGACCGCAAGGGTGAGAACGAAATAGACATAGTAGCTGAAAACGAACTGGACGATACGGCGACATTTTTCGAAGTCAAACGCAAGGCCGAAAATATCGACATGGAAAAACTGGAAGCGAAAGCAGCCGCTTTCATGCGTGCAACGGGAGAGTTCAAAGGTTATTCCCTGTCATACAAAGGGTTGTCAATGACTGATATGTAGCAATACATATCGGCATAACGTACTAACAGAAGTCACAGATTTAAAAGAACGGTAAGCGAGGAACATACCCTCACTTACCGTTTTTTTCCAAATACTCCTTCATCGCCTCATTTACAATGTCTCTCAATGACATATTCTTCTCAATAGCAAGGAATTTCATACGCGTATGAACACTCTTGTCGATAACGAAATTGCAATGTACCGCAGGCTCTTTTTCAGTTTTAAGTGGTGTGGCTTCCTTCTTTTGCGGAGATTTCTTCGTGGATGACAGCAATCCGTCCAGTCCGCTTTTCATACTGTCTTTCAATAAATCACTCTTGCCCATATTGTCTTATTTTAATTTCAAAACCTCTTGTGCTAAAGCCATATAATCTTTGGCTCCATTGCAGTTCTTATTGTACTCAAAGACGTTCTTTCCCTTTATAGGAGCTTCGGCCAGTGCCACATTGTCCCGTACAAGCGTTTTGAACACTTTGTCACAGAAAGAGTCATTGATAATTTCAGCTACGCTCTTGTTGAGTGTCTTGCGCTTGTCAAATTGGGTAATAACAATGCCACCAATACTCAGGTTCGGGTTCAGGCGTTCCTTGACAATCTCAATTACGCTTGTAATCTTCGCCATTCCGCGCATGGCGAGGAATTGTGCCTGCACCGGAATAATCAGAAAGTCCGCTGTGGTAAGGGCATTGAGTGTCAGCAAGCCCAGTGAAGGTGGACAATCAATCAGGATGTAGTCAAACTTCCGACTGTCAAGCAACTTCGTAATCAGACCTTTCAGTATCAACTCACGTCCCGGCTCGTTTATCAGTTCGGATTCTGCCGCCGACAGGTCGAGACAGGACGGCACAACAGCAAGTCCGTTCTCCAGTTCGATAACCGGTAAGGGATATTCACCTCTCATTGCCCCATACACCGTTTGTTCTTCCTCAATGGAGAGACCACACGATTCTGTAAGATTTGCTTGCCCGTCCATGTCGATAGCCAGTACACGCTTTTTCTTCTGTCGCAAAGCAGCGGCAAGATTGATGGTGGTAGTTGTCTTGCCAACCCCACCCTTATGATTCAAAACAGCTATAATTTTTGTCATAATTTGATGTCTTTATATGCGATACAAAGATAATACTATTCTTAGTAAATACTATAATTAGTATATACTATTTTACTAAAAAGAGTATTTTTAGTATTTACTACTATACTAAAATACTAATAGACTAAATGTAGTAAATACTACTTTCAGTAATAGGTAACTCACTAACTTCCTACTTTACTATAATTAGTAAATACTACATTTAGTATTTATTGTTGTTCAATACTCTATATGCACATCATCAGAACGGCAAGTCTTCCTTGTCCTCTTGCGGCATAGCTACCGGTGGTACAGGTACATTGCTTGCGGCATCTGTCGGACTCTCTGCTTCTGAAGTTGTACCCTCACGCTTTCCGGTATTGATGAACTCCAATGTGTCTGCCGTAATGGATAGTTGAATCTGACAGTTTTCATCCTTATCCTTCCACAGTGAAGCCGAAAGTGTCCCTTCAATGAGCAGTAACCGTCCTTTGGTAAGATATTCGGATAGTCGAATATGGTTCTCTTTCTTACTCCGTACCCTTACCCAAGTAGTGATGCTGTTTCCATGTGAATAGTCATCTACCGCAATATCAAATGCAATGAATGAACCGTGTGCTCCAGTAATAACCTGGCAATCCTTGCCAATGCGACCAATTGTGTGAACGTATAACATAATAAATTCTTTTTGTGGCAGGTGGTTAATCCTACCGTTACCTTAGTTTATAAATATTCTTTATTTCCCTCTGTTTGGCCTGTTTGCGACCTCCGGGATGATTTTTTCTGCATCCAAAGGCGGCAGGAACAATTTGGCAAGGCTGAAGAGGAAAAATACGCTCACCAGCGGAGAGGAAGATTTTTGCGCTTCACTTGCGGCTGAATGCCGGCATTGACACGACTGGGACTGGCGATTACCTTTGCGGAAAAATTCAATCCACGGCAGGTTGCACGGCAGCAGAAAAGCGATAAATAGAAGTATATAAAAAAGGAATAGAAAACGCTAAAGCAGGGAATAATAAAACAGGAGAACGGACATGCAGGACTAAGATCCAAAGACTATCTTGAAACTGTGAATAGTTATATCATTATCCGCAATTTCAAGTCTGTTCGTGTACCCTTTGAAAAATAACTTGACGCACTTTATGTAACGCGCTACACAAAGCGTGTCAGATTTTTCTTGTAGCAGGCTATCAGTCCTTATACAGATGGATATAGAAAAAAATTATAAAAGTAACCGACAATAGCTAATGTCAAATACCCCTTGCTCCAATGGCCTGATTAGACTATTAAGTCCATAATCACTTATATGTACTTTTTAGACTCTTTTGAAAGTTCTCGTGAATTTCTATGGTTATTTTGAAAGCAGTATTCTCAAGTCATTTTTATTGATACCCATATATTTGCATATTTTAAACTCACTTATGCCGTCAGATAACATTTCTTGAGCTGCTTTTCTATTCCTTTCATACGCTTCCAGTTTGTCAAAAATGGTATCTGTTAGATAATCTATCCATTCGAAAAAGACCTTTTCCCCTTCTTGAGTACTAAAATCTATTGTACAGGTTTTCGCACACCTCCTATGAAGTATCAGATAATAAATTCCTCCAATCAGATTCGCCATAATAGCTTTAATATTGATTTTCGCCGGTTTAAACAGATTGTCATAAAACGCAATCAAATTTAAATTCATAATATCCCGTGTTTCTGCTGTTCTCTTTGTCGTTTCATTGATAACCGACATTTCATAAAGTAACAACTTTTGCATTACAGTGTTATCAGACAAGTTCCTATAAAGGGTCTTGAATGTTTCCGCAAAAAACTTTTTAGGTCCCAATATGTTCAGGCTGGAAACGTCAATAGCATCATTGATCCAGAAATCATACTGCTTGGCAAGCCTGTCGTAAAGATTGTCCATCGAGCCGTATCTTCTATAAAACACATTAGCTTCTATGTTTGCAGCTTTCATCAATGCACTCAAATTGACATTACCAAAACCATATTCAGCTACAAGCTTTTCAAGTTCGGATATTACCTCCTTGTCTATTTGTTCATTTGTCCTCCTATTTCGAGCTTTCTTTTCTTTCTGTTTCACTATTATATAGTATGTTATAAAAATAAATCTGCAAAAATCAGTAAAAGGAAATATTTTTATTTTAGCTTTCGATAAACTTCTTCTTTTCTGAATTGACGATAATATCCCAAGGTAGGCTGTAAGTATTTATACAGCTATTCCATTCTCTTTCATTTGTTTTGATATAGAGCAATTGGGTCTGTTGCAAATATACATTTTTATGCTTTACAAACAATAGACAGAATATAAAAACTACGTTGCCAATAAATTTGCATTTCAGAAAGCGACGTATTAATTGCTTATTTATTGCTATATTATGGGAAAAATATCCAATTTGAAAAAAGAACACTTTCTACACGAAGAAAACTTGCTGCACATCTACATCAAATCCCTGATAGTTTCCGATTGCGATAAGAGAAGTCAATTTGAATGAGACCCTAATGATTTCATATAAAGAAAACTTCATGTTAAATTATTCATGTGAGAATTATAAGAATAAAGAAGCATTATATCAACTAATATAACTAATATGGTAGTCAACAAGAAAAGAAAAAAATATTTTTATATTTTTTTCTTTGTGGAACAGACATCAGTCTAAAGTCATGTTCCAATTTTTGATATTTTTTCTCATCATATATTTTTAAATTGATAAAAGATAATATTATCAACAATATAAGCATGGGAATAGCTATAGGTTCTGGTTTGTCATATATGCAAAGTTGAACTTGGTCATCAAATAGAGTCAACAAAATAGAAACAAAAAGCAACACATAAGAAAATTGACATACCGTAACAACTACAAAAGAACGGTCAGGAAACCCCTTTGACGGTACAGTTGTCCAAATCCAATAAAATATATTATCGAAAAATGAAACTCTATTTTTTTCTTTGAAAGAGGATGTATTACGTTTTATATTCATTGTATTGTGGTATCATTTTCCTTGTCTTAATATATGTTTTTTATGATTGGGCCTGACTCTCATTGGTTCACAATAATAAGGACGGTCAACTCTTGTTGCATCTGCGGGAGTAATAGTACCATGTATTTCTTCATAACTTGGCGGGGAAATATATGGACGTTTTGAAACACTGGTTATGAACCATAAAATACCAAGAGCAATTCCAACTGGAGGGCAATAAGCACCGATAATATAAATACCCGTGTTCACTCCCATATTTAATGCCGCCTCGGAAAAAGTCTGTTTACCAGAAATCCATAGTGCTGTATCAATAATAAGCCCTGCAAAATAGATTTTCCTACCTACACCTTTCGCAACTTCACCTTTTGTTGTATATACTCTATTGGGATTACGAACCAAAGTACCTTGTCTGTTTATCTGAATATACTTTTCTCCAATGACAATAGGTTTTTGAGATAATTGCTCAAAAGAATTTGCAATACCATATAAAGACAAAGCAGTAGTTCCCTTGTCTATCAGCCCCTCTAATGGTTGCAATCCACTTTCAATATTTTTCTCATCCTTTATCACTACCAATTCATAGAAAGGTGTGGAAAATGATTCAGTAGATGTGGTATCAGATGATATGACATAGCGAGACCGCCAAAATACACATCCTAAACCTTCAACATAACCATTATGTAATTGTCGATTTTGGCACATTGCCTCAAATTGCTGCAAAGTAATTTCCATTTCAGACCTTTTTATTATATGAACGAGAAATATTTGTCTAAAGTGGCAAATATACAACTCGTTAATGTTTTACTTATTCTTGATGATATTTACCGTCCAGTATTGTACCTTCATAGCAACCAATCCTTATGACTGGCAAGCTGCATAAATAATGCTTTTTCTGTGAATATGCGATATAGCATGAGGCTAAAAGAGTATGGCTCCTTTGGCTTAACCCTCGTTCACTTTTACATTAAAGTGTGCAAGAGCTTGTCCGATTTCGCCACGCTATTGAGGATACTCATCTGATTACGGACACCTATTCTTATCCAATACTCTTTCTTTTCTTTATTCAAATAAGTGAATAAATAATTTACAGATGGACATACATTATGCCCATCTGTAAATTTAAAATTATTCAATACTATTCTTGATGATATTCGCTTTCCCAAATAGCATCCTCCGGATTATCGCCTTTATGACCGGCAAGCTGTATCACGAAGCTTTTTGCCGGGAAATACGGTGTGATGTGGATGTCAAGAAGCACACGGTCTTTCTGATTCGGGTCTTGTTCAATCTTCATAACCTTGAAGCGTTCGATGAGTTTGTTCGGTCCCATTACACTATCGAGGAATTTCACAACCTGACCACGTAAATCTGCTTCCGTGCGAGTAGTCCAATTTTCAAATGCCCGACGGTTCAGGAAATCAATCAGTACCTTCGTTATATAGTCGAATACACGAACTACGGAGTAGGTCTGCAAGCCAAGATTATCTCCATTAAATAATGTCTTGGCGGAGAAAGCCATAACCTTGCTGTACTCGTTCACCATCGGCACAAGACCCATACGTTCAAGCTCGGAAATCTCGCTCTTGCGAAGGTCGAAGCGTACACTTTCTACTTCATTAAGTCCACCAAATTTCTTTCCGGCTACTACCTGAGACATTAAGGTGTTGTATATTTTTCCGGCAAGTGAAGAAGATGGCGGAATATAAAGATTTTCTTCTTCTCCAACGCTTTCCTCTCTTTGACGACCAAGCAACCAGTTACAGGTCATAATAGTATTCGATTTGAACACATCTCCACTCGTATGATTGGCATTGAAGAATATATCTACTACATCGTCCGGAGTTTCAAGGTCTTGGAAGTCTGTAACAAGAAAAACCTTGTTCTCGTATGCCATTTTAGACCACTTATCCAAAATGGCATTTGAGCCTATATATCCAGGAACGACAAGCAAGGAGTAGTTGCGACGCAGGTCAAGACGGTCAAAATTTTGTTTGAGTTCGTTGCTAATGTGGTCAGCGAAAATGGTATTGTCCAAATCCTGAAGCTGCTCCATGGTCGCATTGACAATGGTGACATTCTTCACCTTATCACTTTCCGTGTTCTTGTAAAAGAACGCAATAGTGCGATATGCGCTTTCAAGTTCCCGTGTCCTGGCAAGAGCATTCTTCAAGTTATGATTAAGAAGGTTCTCGGCGTTTTCTGCGGTTTCTTTGGCCTTGTCCCGCATTTGTTCGGCAGTGTCATTCTCACGTAAGAGTTTGAGCCATACGCTTAAGCGATTAACCAAGGCCTTACGTTCATTTTCCCACTGTTCATCCGTGAGGAAGATGTTGCGACGGGCCTTTCGTGCCGGATTAAGATTGGAATACCCATCTATGATATTTTCAAGAAAAGCGAAGCCACCAAATTCTTTGAGTTTGTCTATTGCCGATGCAGATGACTTTTGCGCCTGTTGTGATACGACTTTCTGTGAGGTTGTCGTACTGGCTGTCTGTTGTTGAGTTTCCTGCTTCATCTTAGTAAAAGATTAAAGTTCTACTTTCTTTTGATTTGCCAGAATCTCCTCGATTGATGATTCAATCACGTCCATAATGGCATTTTTGACTTCCGGATTTTCAAGTGCTTTCTGTAAAGCGCGGTTGGAAGTAAGCTGGCGAGTTATTCTGACGCCCTGCTCTTTCTCAATGTCAAGTTTACTCAAGAAATCACTCTTCTCTTTAATCTTCTTGGCTCCGAAGTCTCCAAGTCCGGTGAATGTCATGATTTCCTTGATTTCATTACCTTCCGCATCCACGTGGCATAAGTCAACTGTTGGTTCAAAACGTTGGAACACATCTTCAATGGTTTCCAAACCATACACGCTTTCCGGAGCCGCAGGAGCTTCATCTGTCAGTTTTTGAACTATCAAAGTTCGGTTGGAGGGGATTTCCGCGATGGATTCGTTCGCATCGACTTTTACTTCGTTGCCTCCAATTCCATAATTGTAGATTGCCATAGAATTTACTTTTTAATATCATACTTTTTTCATAGCTCTCTTTTGGTTTTGTGACCGTGCGCAATATATGAATTATTTCTGAAACCGTCAAATTTTTAGGAGCATTTTATTGGCATCTAACAAGGAAAAGAGTATATTTGCGAAATAGAATAAAATAAAAGAATAGTATGACTTACCTGAAAATGCCATTACAATTGCAATCGGCTGTTGCCAAGAAATTGCAAAGGTGTTCCTATCAGGAATCGATAGCCCAACACATCATGCTACTGATTCTTTCTCACCATGGGGAAGTTATCGGCCGAGAAGACTTTGGTTCCATGATATGGGACCTTGAGTTCAACCAACTTGTGAAAATCAGCGATTGGGAGGAAGGAGTAAAAAACTCCTTAATAAAAACGATAGAGAAATATGAAAAGAGACTACGGAATGTAGATGTGAACGTTACCCTTTTGGAAATAGAAGAAGAAAATATAGATAAAGTATCTCATATCCGAAGAAAGGCACAAATAACCGTGACCGGAATAATGGATAGAACCAACGAGAAATTCAGTTTTAACACCTCATTATATATAAGCCCTTTATCACAATAATCGAACTATGTCAGACAAGAAACAAATTGCAATAAAGGAACGAATATTAAAGCAGGCTATGGAGTTTTGGGGTGTATCCGATATACGCGATATGGACCCCGTGATAGATTTGCTGCTTGAAGTTTTTGCCCATGAGTCCAACAAGCTGCATCAAGAAATAGATCAGTCCGATTCACGGATACTTCACCGCCTGTCCAGAATACTCATAGGAAACAAATGGTCGCTGCCAAAGCCGGCCCATGCGCTTATGACTATTACCCCCAATCATGGGGAATGTTGCGAACTTGATGCCGAAGATCACTTTTATGCAGAGAAAAACATATTTGGCAAAGGGGATATTCAAGTCTTTATAACCCCTTTGTTTTCCTATAAACTGGTTGATGCAAAAGTCAAAGCAATCGCATACAACGATAGTATAAGGCATTCAACCGATAGCTTTAGCACTCCAACACGCTTCCTTGGCCATAAAAACCGGATAGCGGATTATTGCGTCTGGGTCGGGCTGGATGTGTCTAAAGAAGTCCTGCAAAAAATGGACTCTGTAATGTTTTGTATCAAGCCTTCCGATATGGGGTTGCTTCCGTTTATGAATATGGCTTTCTTCTATGACTGCACAGGAAACCGATTGAATACAAAAACAGGCCTTCATGTTGAAGATCCATATAGTAATGCGCACTACTTTGATGAAATCCGCGATTTTTATAGTGACCTATATTTTAATGTGAGTATAAAAGATGCTTCCAAAGAGAAACATACCTACCGGGAAATGTTTCCCGGTTATGTGGCCGACTGTGAGGTCCCGGATGACTCTGAGAATCTCTTTTGGGTCAAGATAGTCTTTCCGGAAATATTCACGAAAGAAAGTCTTGAAAATCTGGAAGTATATTTGAACACATTTCCGGTTGTAAACAGACAAATCGTTTACAAACAGCATAATTTCCGTTCCACCGGACGAATTATACCCCTGAAATGTCCGGGCCGTACACAATTCTTGAACATACGCTCGTTTCAAGACAACAAAGGCCGGGAATATGTAAACCGGCTGAACCAGTATGAGGAAAATCCGACAGGTATATTCAGCCTGTATTTTGGCGACCTTGAACGATTTGATTCGGACAGTGCCCGCTCATTAATTTCAAAAGTGTTACAATTAATGAAAGAAGACGGGAGTGCTTTTGCTTCAATGAATCCGGATGCACTTTCGACGCAGCTCAAAGAGTTGTTCAACAAGATAAATGATATAGAGAAAGGATTGGAGGCCACGCTAAAAGGAGATAACAAAATAAAGGCCTTTGTTTTAAGTGTCCCCCAAAAGGATGCGACCAATGCCGAGATAAAATATTGGGTGACTTCCGGATCTCTGGCGAACGGTTTCAATGAACGCACACTGATACAACAATTCAACATAGAAAAATATGACGCTTCAGGCATCATGTTGCGCACTTGTATGCAAGGAGGAACAACGCATGATAGCGAACAGGAACTTATTAATAGTTTAAGGTACGGTCTGTTGTCCCGGGAACGGATTATATCTAAAGAAGACATCAAAAGCTACTTGTTGCACAAGCTGGGAAAACATGTTGAATCAGTCGAAGTCGGTAATGGCGTGACTATATCTCCTGACAGCAAAAAAGGATTAATCAGAGTGACAGAGGTCAAGATAAAGTTTGGACAATTTGATAAAGATGAAATTCCCAATCTGGAAGAATTGGCCCATTATCTTGAAAAAGATTTGACTGAACGCTCTGTATGTAATTCAAACTATAAAATCAAATTCGTATGAATGATAGCAATTATAGCCCAAGTTTGGTGTCTGCCCTTAAGATAGCAAGAGGAATGGCACTTCAAGACAAGCATAACACGTTCGGCGTGTCACATCTTGTCATGGCCATGTTTGCAGAAAACACGGGTCTAAAGGAAATTTTATCCTCGATGCAGAAGGATGTCGGCTACATAATGGAATGGTTTGACACCCACCGCGAAATGTATAGGTCCAGTGGTACTTCCACAGAAGAAGTGGAACCTGATGAAGAACTGTCAAAGGTCTTGGATGAATCCGAACGGTCTAAAATTAAATTAGGAGCGGATTCCATAGACTCCATCTGTGTGTTTACCGCCATATTGCGTGAAGGTGTCGTGTATTCGCATCAGCAGATAGAGATGCTGGATGTTTCGGAAGATGACATATTGTCCCACTACAATGCCCTTACCCCGTTGCATTCTTATCAAGGAGAGGAAATGCAGATAACAGCAAGCGTTCCTTATGCCGACAACCTGAAAAAGCAAGAAACCATCAATGCCGGTGGCTTTGTCGTCGGTAGGGAAAAAGAGGTCCGTACTATTTTAGAATGCCTCGAACGCTCAGAGAACAAGGGCATACTGATTGTCGGTGAATCCGGTATCGGGAAGAGTTCCATCATCAACGCCTTTGTCAAAGATATCTGTGAGAATGAAGACGAGATGTTAAAGCAAATATCTATTGTCGGACTCAATACGGCAAAACTGCTCGCATCAACCTCGTCTGAAACGGAGATAGCACAAAAAGTTGTCAATCTGATGCACAAGCTCAACCAATTGGAACAAGCTGTGCTGGTGATTGATGATTTACAGGTCCTTTTGGAGAACAGCGTATCAGGCAAAGCATCCACACTTATCAACATATTAAGTGCGCAAATCAGCGAGGGAGCCGCAAATCTTGTTCTCACACTCACGAACGATTCTTACCGGAAGAACATCGAAAAGCATCCGATAGAAGGGCGTCTTGATATTATAAAGATTGAAGAACTGGATACGGCTACGCTTGAAAGTGCCATACAATTACATAAAAAAAGGATTGAAAACTATTACGAGCTGAGAATTTCAGATGCGTGTATTAAAGATTCAATCGCACTCTCCAAACGATATTTTAAGGAACGCAGCCTGCCATCTGCCGCCATCGACCTGCTTGACAGAACCGCTGCTGCCGTCCGGCTATGCAATAAGAATGCACGAGCCAGTGTATCTGATTTGGAAACGGATTTTGAGGAAATAAAGAGTCTCGACGAAAAAATATCTGAAGGGCCGCTTTACTTACTGTACCGTTCTGTATTCAGCAAAATCAGTGTCGTATTGACCACCAAGCTGTCAGACAACTATGTATGGGATAAAGAAGATGACATCGCGATAAAAGCAGGACGTTTGTCGGGCATCATCAAAGAATTAAAGGCACTATCCGACCAGTCTATTGAAGAGATACGCTCTTCGGAAATAGAGGCGATTGTAGCGGAGTGCACCAATATACCTATCGGAAAAATACAAGCCCGCGAGAAGGATCGACTTTTGAGCATCGAGAGCAAATTGCAAGAACGGGTCAAAGGACAGAACCGGGCTATTACGACTTTATCAGATGCCATTATAGAATCACGCAGCGGACTGAGTGACCCCAAGAAGCCTATAGGTTCATTCTTCTTCCTTGGCCCTACCGGAACGGGAAAAACAGAACTCACAAAATCACTGGCCGAGTTACTGTTTGATGACGAATCAGCCATGATCAGATTTGACATGTCCGAGTTCAAGGAAGAACATTCGGCTGCATTGCTGTATGGTGCACCTCCGGGATATGTAGGATATGAGGAAGGTGGTTTACTGGTCACTCAAATCAGACAGAAACCTTATTCGGTAGTGTTATTCGATGAGATTGAGAAAGCCCATAGCAGCGTTTATGATGTTTTCCTGCAAATGATGGATGAAGGCAAAATACATGATAAACTGGGCCGGGAAGGAGATTTTTCAAATTCCATAATCATTTTCACCTCCAATATCGGAAGCCAGTGGATTGTGGAACAAATACAATCCGGACATACTCCTGATTCCGGAAAGCTCATCGAGGTTATGGCACAGTATTTCCGACCTGAATTTTTGGGACGTCTCACCGAGGTGGTTCCGTTTGCGCCAATAGATGAAAATGTCGCCAAACAGATATTCAACCTCCATTTTGGAAGATTGCAAGAACAACTGATGAAACAGAAAAACATCCAGTTGAATTTGTCGGATGAAGCATTGCAACATCTGGCAAACAAAGGGTATTCTCCCAAATACGGCGCACGTCCGATTGCTGGAGTCATAAGAACTTATATCAAGAAGTCCGTATCTCGTCTGATTGTCTCTGAGCAAATCAGGCCGGGTGACAACATCGTCATAAACTATCGAAACGGTGAACTGATATGGGAACAATGTTAACGCAAAAGAAGCCCTTGGAAAGCATCCAACGAAGTCAGGCAATAAATTTTGTCGCAGAAATCTTTTATGATGAACTTCAATTTATTCTTGACCGGCGGCTGTTGGACCATACTATGGTTAATTGCCATGGTATGAACAGTCGTGTGAAATCCAGAGATGTATTAAGCGTTTCGGTACAGCATATCGCGGCGACAAATGCCGACAAAGAATATATATTACTGAATCTGGCAAGAAACAGCATCTACCATCAATTGCCGGAATTACTATTTCATCCATTGGTGCTTAGCACACCGGGCATGAGCAACAAGGAGATAGTTGAAGCCATCCGAGCCAATGAAAAACAGGATAAAGAGCTTATACAATTCTTTGCACCCTTTGATACAGAGTTTTTCAAAGAAAAGGTCCGTATCAATAACCGCCATCTGAATTTCTTTTCAGACCCGGACTCCAAGAAGAACTTCATCAAGATGATTGAAGTAATGGAAAATGTCGAACTATCCATTACTTCCCATCAGAAATATAAGCTGTTCCTATTCCTCTGCAATGCAGAACGGTATAAAGAGAACCTGCCTGCTATCGAGCAACTGCTTCTTATCGTTTTGGGATTGAAGGTGAAACTGCGACTGGAAGTCCATGAGATTGATGAAACGGTTTACCTTTCCGTCGGTTCCGGATGTGTCGGACAGACATTAGGCCTTAATGGTCTAATGATAAGCGAAACCGATGATTTGACGGCGACAATCATCCTTGATACTCCGACAGATGACTATGAGGAGGTAAAAACGCATCTATCCAATGTCCGCCGGATACTTGAATTTTTCATCCTTTCAACAAGAAATATCGAAGTTGATTATCTGGTACGTGGAGAAACGGATTTTATACTCGGAGAAAACCGATTAGGATATAATATGAACTTATGAAAAATCTAATAATATGAAGATATTGCTATATTTCTTTGCACGTTATTTATTGGCTCCATTATTTGTAGCCGTGATGATATTTGTCTTGACCGGAATAAAAACGATCAAGAGCAAACTTAGCCTGAAGAAATTAATCATATTCATTCTTCTGGCTTCCATTGCCGTCGCTTTACCCAGCCTGTTCGGTTTCCTAAAAAACGAATACGTCTGGGGAGGCTTGACATTCACGATATTGTCCTATATCCTCCTTGGAGCATTGTTCTGCAAACTGTCAACCTCCGATTTGTTCGGAGCAATCGGTATTGGCAGTTCCCGAACAGCGGTCATTCTCACTCTAACCACAATATGCGCTTTAGGCGGATGGTGCTATTATCTGCTGTTTGAACTGATAAGCAAGCTACCTTATTCGCTATGGAACACAACAAATATCCTGTGGTTTGCAATCCCATATCTGATTATGTACAGCAGAACCCTGTTCCTGGACATCCCGCATCCGATATATACCCCATGGGAATTGAGTTATGGTACCTTTGACCGGAAATATTGGGACAACATAGACAACTTCGGCTTCCGAACAGTCAAAGTCAAGATCAAACGGAATATAAAAGACCCGACATACGCTTCGTTGGTTGTCCGCCTGCCCAATGAAATATCTCTTGGGAATTGGTTCAATTGGGTTATCGAAGACCAAAACAGGCGTTTCCCCCAAAACAAGATTGAAACAGAGAAGGAAGATATGCAAATCGGATGGATGTTCTATACCTCAAAATGGTTTAACTTCCCGTTGTTCATAAGAATACTTGACCCCACTCTGACGAGTGAGGGCAATAAGATTAAGAATAATCAAACGATATATATCCGGCGTGTACAAGTAGAAACAAAAACATCATAATATATGAAAACACTAACATATTTGCCTGTAAACTGGGTCAATGGTCTGAAGCTGACCAGCCAGCATTTCTTTGCAAACCAGTATTGCCAAACGGAAGCTCTCAACCGCGAAGCAGGAAGGAGTCTGACCAGTTATAACTATGGTCTTGGAGAGGTCCTTGAAGGGATAGGTGACAATCTTGAAATAGAGATTTCAGGTGATACCATGTCCACTCTCTGTGTCCGCCTGAAAAGCTGCAACGCAATCACCAAAGGCGGTCTGCCCATCGTTTATTACGACGGTTTATACGGGGATGAGAAACCCTGTGCAACCATTTCAGAATCCGGTCTGCAAGCCGAGGACAGCGAGTATATGGTACTAATATCCGTAGATCCGTATCACTTGATACCTGTCGGTGAACCGGACCCGGAAGAGGTGCCTTTGCATCACCCGTATGTCTTGCCGAGCATAAAACTCCATATCGTTCCCAAAAACCAAGTCAACAAATCTTTCTACAGCCAGAATTTTTTGCTGGTGGCAGAGGTATGCAGACAAGGGAATACCTATAAAATCAATCACCAATATATTCCACCGGTACAACATTCCGCTTGCCACGATGGGATTAAAACATTCATTTCCCAATTGGCACGTACCCTACAGTCGATAAAAGAAGACGTGAAACTCATTTACAGCAGGAATGTTGCTGACAAGCGTAGAGATACGCTTGCCAATAATACATTTGAGCTGTGTAAGGCTTTCTCGGCCTTTTACAACTCAAGAATCTTCTTTATCGAACAAATCGCCTTAGAGCAACCGCCGATATATCTTGTGCAGGCCGTGAATGAGCTTGCAAACGGTCTGAACTCCGCTCTTCAAAGTCTTTCCGAAACGGAAAGAGAACAATTGCTCCAATATTTCTATGAGTGGACCAATGTCACACCCTCTGAATTTATCACGAAGATAGAGAGCGTAACCAAGCTTATGTATGACCATACCAATATAAACCAGTCATTGCAGACGGCAGGGGCATTTGTGACACTGCTCAGCAATATGTTCCACAAAATGAGTGAACTGGAATACATCGGAATGGTTCGTGAGAATATTATAGTAGGAGACGAAAGTCACGAAACAATAGAGGCTCAAAAGAAACGATCATGGTCGTTTATAGGTTGAGCGATTAAATCATAGCAAGTATGGAAGCAGAAAACAAAATAGCTCGTTTGAAAGCGAAACTCCGATTTACTTTGGTATTCGCTATCGCACTGATTGTTACCACAACCGGAGGTATCGTAACGATTGTGACTGCACAAAAGGGAATATCCCTTCTTGAAAGCAAGAAGGCCGAATATGACAATGTGTTCAAGAAACAGGCAGAACTTAACTTCCAGATAGAAGAATTGTTCCGGGACTTGAACAATCTGAAGACCAAGCGGCGAAATTCGAGTGAACACAAGCACATGCAAAAATTGATAACCAAAAAACGGTTATTAATGGAAAATGACATTGCAATGCAGGCCGATAAAAGCAAGTACGAAGTGTATAAAGCTATGCTTGAACAGATCCGTGTCATCCAATCATCAATGGATGACCTTGACCGCGAAAGCAAAAAGCGTGAAAGCAACATGGAGCAACTTGAAAAGTGTAGAATCAAATATCAGGAATTAACCAAGAATAAACTGACGAAGCCATGACAAAAGACGAAATGCTATGGGGAAACATCCGTTTCCTCCTGCTGCTGATTTTCTCAGTAGCCGCAATTTATATCATACTTTGCCGGTATATACTCAACGTACCGACAGAGGACAGTTCGGAGTTGATAAACGAAATCAACCATTCCGAACGCATTTTTGAAATCCAGCATACACATATGCAGCAGGCGCAGAACATCTGGAATGAGATTGACTCTCTGGACTTCAACATTCATCAGGTACAAAAGATGGACGAGGTGAAGGATGGGATTTACCAATTGCAGCATATATACAAGGAAAACAATATGAATACGAAATTCCTTTTCGGCGTGTTGTCCTCCAGAATGCTTAAATGCCAATTCGACATAAAAGAGGAATTGAACAGTCTGGTACATAACAATGCACTGATTGAACGGGATTTGGAAGAATGTAAAGCCAATTTATAAAACATTCGCAATGGATAATAAGAAAACTATAACAATCATCATATTGGGACTGGTTGCCATGGCAGGTATCCTTTTGTTTTTGTTCCTGCCTTCGAAGTCGCACCTTGCCAATATTGACTTTTATGTATATGACACCAATGATAATTTTCATTATGAGGTCAATGAGCGGTTGGAACTATTAGTCAACGATACGGCAGCGATTAAAGGCAAGCGGCTCATTTGGGAAATGGGAAACGGTGATACACTGATGAGAAATACGGATGTGTCATACACTTACCGTAAGGCCGGCAAATATCTTATTACTTTGAAAATAGACGGAAAACACTCCGTAAACAAGTATATCAAAGTTATCTCAGGGCTGGAGCATGAGGCCATTGATTCCATACCCCGTATAAATGGAGTGTCAGAGGGTTATCAAGGCGAAGAGCTGGTCTTTTCGGCAGAAGGCTATGGTATGGACACATGGCTATGGGAATTTGGAGAAAGCGGTACTGTGGACGCATACGAGCAGCAAGTCGTGTATTCGTATGATATTCCGGGAGAATACACCATCTCATTACAAACCAATACGACGAAATATCCGGTGAAGCACCGTATAACCATTCTCCCACGCTTTGAAAAAGCAGAGGAACTGGTCACGGTGGATTCGTTGGTACTGGTACAGAATGATATTAAAAAACACTTGCAAGCCATAGCTGACGCCAAAGTCTCACAAAGGTCGGTCTATTACGAACATACGAATTATATCCGTAACAAATATTTTTGCATTGATGCAGACCAGGTAGTGGTCGTCATCAATGATGAAAAATACAATGACTTCAACGGCTATTGCCAAGGACTGCATTTTCTTGAAAGCAACAGGAAAAAGCGTGTGAGTATTGATGATGTGAAAATTGACGATTTGAATTGCGTCAAGTCCATCCATGTGACACAAAGTTATATTGAAAAATGAAACAACTGAATCTCATACGAAATCTGTTTTCTGTGGCCGTGATGATTACTCTTGCGTGCAACGTATCTGCCCAAGTGTCCATCCGCGACAGAATACAAATAATGGATAGGGATATATTCAATTATCCGGAATCAACAGACGCTCCTGTCAAAACAAAGAAAAGCAAGACAAACAGAATTGTCTATTCGGACAGGACCGGAAATCAAAGTTATGAAGACCCGTATTTCCAGCGTAAGCGGTCTTCACACGGGATTGGCACACCCTATTACATAGTAGGTGAAAAGAACGGAACCTACAAGCTCGTTCAGGCTGACCCAGACATTACAGGCAAGCCCAAGTCGATAATAGGTTTCCTGTATAACAGCAAGAGACACTTTAAGGAACCCCGTAAAGTCAATTATGCCGGATGGATACCATCAGAAAATGTACTGATGTACGACCATGCCCGCATCAATCCCCGCAACAACCAGCCGATAAGGTACCGTATAGGCATAAACAGCATTAACAAGCTGTTCGATATCCATCAATTCTTCAATGGAGATACCCTGAAAATATACGGAGAGCCGTTTTTGAAAACAACAACGGATGCAGTAGTTGTCAGCGGAGAGGTTGTTTACCTATACAAGTTGGACAAGAGCGGCAAATCCGCATTGATTTCCAATGTTCCCGCATTATCAGACAGTACCAAACGCTTTTTAGGGTGGGTTCCCGCTGACCTTCTTGCAGAAGTCGGCCAAAATGAGGTGTATCATATTGATTATTCACGATACCGTGATTCTTTGTTGTGTGCTGTCAACCTAATGTATCCCGATACGTTGGCATTACATAATGCGAATATTCAGGGTACGATGTTGTTCAACCTGGATGGAAACCCGGCAGGGCCTATAACGAATGGGAATATCCGGCTGAACTATCCTTTGTCCGTCTGGGACAAGAACTGGAATAAAATCATCAATATCAAAGGCGGAGACATCATGGTTTCCGATGTCCGAAAGATGGAAGCGGAAAACAAAAACGTGAACATACATGTACTGTTCAATGATGCCGACCTGCCTTATCTATCCCCATATATCAATGTGCTACAGAACCTAAAGCTGAAAATGAAGCCCGGATATGACTACACTTTCTCAGCAACTTGCATATCCTCCAACGGAGAAAACAGACATTTGGCCCCAACCAAGGACTTTTCAGCCTGGCTCGACTATATCAAACAATCCATTTCTTCCAAACAGAAAAACGAGCAAGAGGAACAATCATCGTTTTACGGTTTTGGCGGGGCTATCAAACAAATCTCCCGTTATGATGACGAAAGCCGTTTCAGCAACAATGTATTTGTCATTTTAGGGTCAAAACAAACTTTATCCTTGCACGAGCAACAACTCTCGTGGCTGGCAACCCAACCGGCAAGGCTTCTGTTTGCCCAGATAGACAGAGCATCAGGCACTTCTTATCAGGACTTCCTATTGCAGGCCAAATCCATTCTGGACAGCCATTCTACGAAATACATAGACCATATATCCAATTATATCGCAGACAGCAGACTGGTAAAGACGGAGCTGTTCAAGAACATAGAAGCTACGGATGCCAACTTATACCTGTACGATGCTCCATACAACAGCCTTACGGTAGGAGGAATCTTATTCCCTAAAGGTAGAAACAGGCTGGAAAGCAACGCTTTGGAAACAGCCTTGGATTCCGTATTATGGCAATCTTTCGAGACGGACAGCCTACTGTTGCACTCACTTAAAGATTATGAGCGAAATATAGGTGTCCTAAGAAGCCGTCCCACATCCGAACTGACGCATATATTCCATCATACGGAAAATCCTGACAGTATGAGCCTTGACGATATAGATAGAAACAGCGTGAATGACACCTACTATATAAAGGCCTCCGTAGCGGACAGTATAATGGACGGGTACGAATATGGATATCTACTCGATGACAAGGAAGTGATGGAACTGCTGCAAAGCTACAGGGGACTGCTCCCGGAGTTCTCAGATAACATAGGGAAAAAGGAGCTAAGAGTGCTTCGCAAGCAATTTAACCGGCAAAAGAAAAGCATAAACAGAAGTTTCTATCGAAAAGTATTGCCCAGAAATCCATATTTGGCTCAAATCTTCTATTGTAAGACGGGAGTCATGGCCAATGACAGCCTTTTAAATTCAACAAAGGTGAAGAAACTAAAGAAAAGAAAGGTTGAACTGACGGACTTTAATAGTGGCTATACAGCCCTGATTTCAAAGATGAAGAGACTGGAAGACATGTATCAACGCAACCTTTTCAGACCTGTATTCATCGCCGGCAAGAAATATTATTTTATTCCGAAACAATTAATACTGTAAATAAAATGGAACCAACAAGAGAACAACTACAGGCAGAGATTCTTGAAATCCTATATCAGAAGTGCCTCCAGAAGCCAATATGGGTATCTTGTGCAGAAATATTTTGGAGCATCAGCAACCTCAAGGTATCAGAACGGAGTGTCAAGGACGTTCTTGACTGGCTGGTAAAAAACGACCTTGTAATTTATCAAGCGGATAAATACCAGATTGCCAAGCGCGAATTTATGGATATATCAAGACGTAAGGCTCTTGAGAAAAAAGAGACCGAAGAAAATGCCGAAGTCCGGACTGTAGAGTATGGAACATCCATTCCGCCTCACACGATGAACCATCATCCATGGCTTGAACGAGAGTACCAACAACCTGTCGCGAAGTCATCAAACACAATGTTTGCCATCATAGCATTAATAGCCTTTCTGATCAGCGGCACACTTGTTGGCATACTCCTGTTCAACAGCTTCGCAACGGAACGGCGCAATAATGCAGAACTGACATACCTTCCGGACAGCATACAAGTTCCCTCGTTACAGGTAAGCACGCCCGGATATATCCGTGACGCATATACGACGAACCGCAACTTCAAGAACATCCAAAATTCGCTGGAGACACAGCAACGGATTAATTCTGAACTTATGGATATCTACAAGGCACAACAATCCCAGATTAATATACTGACAACTTGCTCCAAACAACAAGCGGCAGACATCGAACATTTGGAAAAGGAACGGAAGATCTACACATGGATGATTGCCCTTGCACTCCTGGTATTAAGTTCATTGCTCATCTGCCGATACGGGCGTAAGAATTAGGACATACGCAAACATTCAGACTGCATAGTCAATCTGCTAACGGTATCTGCCACTTTCATGCGGTGGATACCGTTTTTCTGCATTCCGGCAGCAGTTTGCTTTCCGACGGTTTCGTCCGTTCCTGATGAAACTTCTTCTACAAGTGTTATTGTACAATACCGGGAATCAATTTAATAGCGACACATCATCAACGGGGCGTGTTTCTAATCATATAGGACAGTGGCTTTATACACGAACATTAGTTTAAAACGTGTTAAAATGAAAATAACAGCAAAAAAACGCGCTAAAAAATTTGGAAAAAAGAATATAAGCACTTATATTTGCTCACATCAAAGATGATGTTTTATTTTCTTCTCTTTTTCCCACAATAAAACTGAGTCATCCGGAGGCTGAGAGGAAATTTCAAAAAATCGTTTTTGAGGTTTTCTCTTTTTTGCATCTATACCGGTTAGGGCGCAAGGACGGAGAAACCGAAGTAAAATAATTAAGTTTAACCCATTAAATCCAAGTATTATGGCATTTAGAGCATCATTGGAACTTAACAACAAGGAATTTGACGTCCTTTATTCAAACTATGAGTTTAGTCGTAACACAGACCCTAAAGGTATGCCCTCTTCAAGCGTATTGGGCGGTAGAGTAAAAGCAACCATCGAATCAACAGAAGACACTTCTGTCATCGAAGCGATGTTGAACAGTCCTTTCAAACCTGTAGAAGGAAAGATTATCTACAAAAAAACGGAGGAAGATGCCAAGATGAAGGAGATCCAGTTCAAGAACGCATACATCGTTCACTACTCGGAAACTCTGGACGCGAACAACGATGTGCCTATGACAATCACCATTACGTTCTCCGCTGAAGAAATCATCGTCGGCAGCGCAGCTCTTGACAACCGTTGGCCGAAGAAATAAATCGGCGTACATAGGTAAATCCTAAATCAAAACATTTGTCAGGCCGTCCGACGGACTTCCGCCGGGCGGCTTTGGCAATTTGGATATAAACCGTCAAATATAATGCCGCCATGCTGGAACAAAAAAAAGTCACATTGGAAATAGCCGGCATACCCATGCCGTCGTTTGTGCAGTTGATGCTCAAACAGAGTATCAATGAGCATCACTACTTTGAGATAACGCTGGATATCCAAGCCATAGAAGCCTATGGTGTGGAAATCCCGGAGGCGTCAAAAGACTGGGTTGGGAAAAAAGTAATCATGGACTTCGGCGGCACTATTTTTGTCGGCGTGGCCACCATGGTGGGACTTCATCGTTCCGGTGGAACACACGGAAATATAAAAGTGACGGGATATTCGTCAACATTCCTACTGGAGTCAGACCACACTTGTGCCTCATGGTGCAACAAATCCTTGTCTGACATCGTTAAGGAACTTACAGACAAGGCAGGAGTACAAGCTCTTGTCAATCCGGAAACGAAATCGAAGCTGGAATACGAATGCCAGTACGAGGAAACCAACTTCAGATTCATACAACGGCTTGCCCGCCAATATCAGGAATGGCTCTACTACGACGGACAGAACCTTGTATTCGGGAAGCCACAGGCCGGCTTGACGACCAAGCTGACATACGGCGAGGAACTATCCGTGCTCGATGTCTGCTCGCAGACACTTGCCCGACCAATAAAGGGAAGTTCTTACCATTCGGTGAACGACCAGACCTATAACGGTCAATCCCCCGATACCGCAGCCGGACAAAACACATTGGGACAAGCGGCCTTTGACTCGTCATTGGCTTTGTTTACCGCTCCCGCTGTCCAACGGGCGGAACCGCGCATAACCAATAAGGGTGAACTTGACGCCTATTTCCAACGCAGGCAGCAAAGCGACAGCGCCGCATCCAGTTTCATCACCGGGGAAAGCGATTGCCGCATCCTTACGGTGGGCAGTATCATAGATGTTCATACCGCTATCCATACAGGAATAGGTATCCACGTAAAAAATAGCATCGGCACCTATATCATTACGGAAATAACCCACGTAGCCGGTATGGGTGACAGTTACCAGAACTATTTCACCGCACTTCCGTCCTCTATTCCCACCCTTCCATGCCCGGATGTACCTCTGCCTGTCGCTCATACACAGCAGGCCGTGGTTGTCAGCAACGAGGACCCGAAAAAGTTAGGCCGCGTCCAAGTCAAGATGAACTGGCAGACCGGCCCGATGCAAACCTCGTGGATACGGGTACTCACTCCTGACGCAGGTACAAGCGACAAAGTGGCCACAAACAGAGGATTTGTATTCATACCCGAAAAGGGAGACCAAGTCATGGTGGCATTCAGATATGATGACCCGAACCGTCCGTTTGTACTTGGCAGCTTATTCCATGGAAAGTCAGGCACCGGTGGCGGCAGTTCAAACAAAACAAAAAGCCTGACCACCCGCAGCGGTTGTACCATAACGCTTGATGATGAAAAAGGAAGTGTCACCATTGCAGATCCGACCGGAAGCACAATCATCTTGAACGGTGACAATACCATCACCATTGATGCAAAGGACAAAATAACCATCCATTCCAAAGAATTGGAGATACTTGCTGACGAAAAGATAAGAATTGAAGCCGATTCAGAGGTTGAGGTACTTGGTAAGACATCCACTTTTGAAGGTAAGTCCGAGGCAAAAATAAAAAGTGATACGTCCATTAAGGAAGAGGCAGCTACAATCGACATAAAAGCATCTGCAACACTAAAAGCAACGGGAGCAACCGTTGATGTGGATGGTTCTGCGATGACAAATATAAAAGGCGGTTTACTTAATTTTAATCCATGATAAACAACGAACATAATCCGATAGCCATAAGAATCAGCAACGTACAGGACTTATGGATTGAAAGTCGGGAGAAATTTCCCGATGCAAAGATTTATTATCTCGTTTGCGAACCAACCGATTATCAAATTGTAGAAGGATTCATACGGCTTGAAGCCTCCGAACATGGCTGCACGTCGGATATAATTGTTGGTTTCAAAGTTGACTATGATGATAAAACAGACTTTTATAAGTTCTTGATAAAAGCATGGATAGATTCGTTTTCCATGGATGTAGAGAAAAATCCCGATTGGGATTGGGCGGATTTTTCTTCATTCAAGTCAGAGTTGACATCTGTCAGTTCTCTAAGTGCAGATAAACTACGAGACTTGTATATTCGTCTTGTTACAAGTTTCAAGACATTTGTCGGAAACGACAATCTACTCGGCATAACCCTCTTCATATCCCGCATTGGCGATGTGGAAGCTCTGAATGAAGTAATAAAGGACATTGCCGAGCGACTGCCCGCAGGGGTTGCACTTATTCTAATTGACTATAAAAAGAGAGAAGTCTATGATATCCTGCTGTCTGAAATGAAAGGCAAGATATGCCTAATAGACATCCCAAATCAGAATATGACCGGTGCATACAAAGAAATTGCGACCCAAGGTAATCCACAAGATCCGAACGTAAAATATCGGAAATGCCTGTTTGAACTTGGAGAAGCGGCATCGAAAGGAAACAAGGATGAAGCAAAGAAGCTGGGACATGAACTGATAAGGCTAAGCCGTGAAATTGGCGGAACGGCATTTATGGCTTCGTCCTACCTTATGTTTGGGGGATTCATGGTGAAGTTTCATCGCGAAGCCGGGTTCTGCCATGATTTGTTTGACAAAGGGATAGCTTTGGTCCTTCCCAAATACCATGATGAGCAGGATTGCGCACAAATCCTGTTACAACTCTATAATTACAAAGGAACTGTACACAGTTACAATAAAGATATAACAGAAGCCATCAAACAATTTATGACAGCCGTCAAAATAGCCAAGGAGGTCAATATGAAAACCGAGGTTGTAAATGAATACAACTATGCACTACTTATGGCATTGAAAAAAGACAGGCTTACATACGAACCGATCTTAAATGAGGCGTTTGAGTATGGATACTCATTTTCTGACGAAGACTTAAAGATCATCAATCTCTCATTTATTGCCTCTACCTATCTTGACAAAACATACAGCCTTGATTCGTCAAAAAGAGACGAAATCTCAAAACGTATGTCTGACTTATATGGCGAGGACTGGCAGCTTTCCACAAAGGAACTGGCAGCCAAACTCGATGCGGAATACTCACTGAGAAACCAAAAATAGTCTGATTATGTTACTTGCGGACAGTCATATCACTATGGTAGTCGGAGTTGACGTCCATGTGACGACAGCTCCCCCCTTCAATCCCATCCACCCTTACATAGGTATGGTGATGGACCCCGCCGACTACATACCGTTCCTTGGCACGAACGTAAGCGTGAACGGGCTGAAGCGCGGCGTTTCGGACACCGGTGGCATGATTATCCCCCTGGCGCATATCCCGCTTGCCGGGCCTTTCGCCATGGCCTCCATGATTGGCCACGAGAGCATGAACTTCTTCGCCTCGCAGACCGTGTTCTGCGACGGCAGCCGCATGAGTCCGAAAGGTCACATGGTGATGACGTGCAACGACGTGGGCATACCGCTGTCTGCATCATTCAGTAAAAAAGGGAAAAAGACCAAACTTATACCGAGCCTTTTCGCCCCGACCTCCTTTTCCCTTCCTGTTCCCACAGGCAAGCCCGTCATGGTAGGCGGTCCCTATGTCCCCGACTGGGGCGGAATGCTGACGGGACTTGCGGCGAGCATAGGGTTCAGTTCCCTGATGAAATGCGCACGGAACAAGATAAGAAAATTCAACCTGAAAAGACAAATAACCAAAGGGCCTAACAAGCTAAGTCGATTCTTGTGTAAATTAGGCTTTGAGCCGGTGAACCTTGTCAACGGCGCAGTGGTTTACGAGGGTACGGACTTCGGCTTCCCGTCACCGCTTCCATTGGAATGGAGCCGGGCATGGTACTCCGATTCGGAGTACGAGGGCTGGCTGGGCCATGGCGTACACTGCTGCTATGACCGCACGGTGGAAAGTTTCGAGGACGAGGGCGTGACGATGCTCCGCATGGAGGACGGCCGTGCCGTCGCTTTCCCGCCGATAGCACCGGGCGGCGAGTTCTACATGCGCACGGAACGCGTGACGTTGCGCCGCACCGAAAAAGGCTACGAGGCATACAGCCATGACAGCCTGCTCACATACCGCTTCG
>NZ_GG774824.1:0-18973 GCF_000163675.1 Bacteroides sp. D22
CGTATGAAATTTTGCGTGGCTCTGACACTAGTACGAGAGGACCGTGTTGGACTGACCGCTGGTTTACCAGTTGTGCCGCCAGGTGCATTGCTGGGTATCTAAGTCGGGATTGGATAAGTGCTGAAAGCATCTAAGTACGAAGCCAGCCACAAGATTAGATTTCTTAGGGTCGTCAAAGACGATGACGTTGATAGGATGCAGGTGTAAAGGTGGTAACATCAAAGCCGAGCATTACTAATTGCCCGTTCACTTTCTTTCGGACATGTACCGGTTGGGTATATACGTTTAGCTTGCTAGACACTATGATTTTACTTTTCATCATTTCATAACCTTATTCAGGTGGTTATAGCACGAGGGTTCCACCTCTTCCCATTCCGAACAGAGAAGTTAAGCCTCGTCACGCCGATGGTACTGCGTAACAGTGGGAGAGTAGGTAGCCGCCGTTTTTAAGAAGCCCCTTGATTCATTTTGAGTCAAGGGGCTTCTGTCATTTGGTACTTTGCGAAAATTATCAATCTTCAGTCTTCCGGTAAGTCATTGTCGAATAGATCTCCCCGAAGTTTTAGTTTTCTATGAATTTGGTGAAATACCGATAGCTTTTGTTATTTAATCTTGTATTAGTATCCTGTTTGTCGTTTTAAGTATATACATATTTCCAAATGTCTTTTAGATTCCTTATATTTGTTTACCGGCTTGAAAGATTCGGTAAATGTGTCATTTAGTAATAAAAAAGGGGAAAAAGCGGAATAAAATAGGTGTAGGACTGTGATTTTTTTGCAAACAAATCTTTTTCTTTTCTTCTTTCTCTTTTTTATCAAATTGATTTTTGTAAATTTGGCGAGAATCTGACAAAGGACACATAGTTAATATAGTAATAATACTAAATACTCCTGTTAATATGGAAAACAAAATTCAAGAGTTGACCGATAAGATTTATCGTGAAGGCGTGGAAAAAGGAAACGAGGAAGCGCAGAGACTTATCGCGAATGCTCAGGAAGAAGCTAAGAAAATCATTGAGGATGCCCGAAAAGAGGCAGAATCAATTGTAAACTCCTCTCGTAAATCTGCTGATGAGTTAGCAGAAAATACTAAATCAGAGTTAAAACTATTCGCCGGTCAGGCTGTGAATGCGCTCAAATCAGAAATCGCTACAATGGTAACTGATAAGTTGATAACCGCTTCCGTGAAAGATTTCGCTCAGGATAAAGATTACCTGAATGCGTTTATCGTAGCATTGGCATCCAAATGGAGCATAGATGAACCTATCGTCATCTCAACAGCCGATGCGGAATCACTGAAAAAGTATTTTGCAGCTCATGCAAAAGCTTTATTAGACAAGGGGGTGACCATTCAGCAAGTAAATGGTATCAAAACTCTGTTCACTGTTTCTCCGGCGGACGGTTCGTATAAGGTGAACTTCGGAGAAGAAGAATTCATGAATTACTTCAAAGCGTTCTTGCGTCCTCAATTAGTAGAAATGCTATTTTAAAAGAAGCGACTATGAGTAGTAAGTACTATTACTTGGTAGCAGGTTTGCCGGAACTTTCGCTGGAAGACAGCAAACTGAGCTATACAGTAGCCGATTTTAAAACTGAAATCTACGATGGATTGTCTGCTTCAGACCAGAAGTTGATTGACTTGTTTTATCTGAAGTTTGATAATGCAAATGTGCTGAAACTTCTCAAAGATAAAGAAGCGGAAATCGACAAACGGGGAAACTACTCTGCTGACGAACTCTCTGAATATATTTCTATTCTGAGAGAAGGCGGAGAAATCAGTCCTAAAGAATTTCCGGTCTATCTATCCACTTTTATTACTGATTATCTGAATACTCCGGCTGAAAGTACGGTTTTACACGAGGATCATCTGGCTGCTCTATATTATGAGTATGCGATGAACTGTGGGAATAAGTTCGTTTCTGCCTGGTTTGAATTCAACCTGAACATCAATAATATTCTTGTTGCATTTACTAGCCGTAAATTCAAATGGGATATTGCTTCCAACGTTGTGGGAAATACGGAAGTATGCGAAGCATTGCGTACATCGAGTGCCCGCGATTTCGGATTGTCCGGTGAGGTGGATGTGTTTGAATCATTAGTGAAAATCAGTGAGATTACAGAACTGGTGGAGCGTGAGAAGAAGTTGGATGCTTTGCGGTGGAATTGGATGGAGGATGCTATTTTCTTCGACTATTTCACTATCGAACGTATTTTCGCTTTCCTGCTGAAGCTGGAAATGATTGAACGGTGGATTTCACTGGATAAGGAAAGAGGTAATCAGTTGTTCAGAAGCATTATCGAATCGCTGAAGAACGAAGTGCAGATTCCTGCAGAATTCAGATAATAAAATAAAAAAAATATATGGCAACAAAAGGAACTGTTAGTGGCGTTATTGCCAACATGGTGACCCTCGTCGTTGACGGACCGGTAGCTCAGAATGAGATTTGTTATATCTCGACCGGTGGTGATAAGTTGATGGCGGAGGTGATTAAGGTTGTAGGTTCACATGTATATGTCCAGGTGTTTGAAAGCACACGTGGACTGAAAGTGGGCGCCGAAGCCGAATTTACAGGACACATGCTTGAGGTGACATTAGGCCCGGGTATGCTATCGAAAAACTATGATGGTCTGCAAAATGACCTCGACAAGATGGATGGAGTTTTCCTGAAAAGAGGACAATATACATATCCGTTGGATAAAGAACGTGTATGGCACTTCGTACCCTTAGCGAATGTAGGTGACAAAGTGCAGGCTTCTGCATGGTTGGGACAGGTGGATGAAAACTTCCAGCCGCTGAAAATTATGGCCCCGTTCACTATGAAAGGAACGGCTACCGTAAAAACAATCATGCCGGAAGGTGATTATAAGATAGAAGATACAATTGCCATCCTGACAGACGAAGAAGGAAATGATATTCCTGTGACTATGATTCAGAGATGGCCCGTGAAACGTGCGATGACGAATTATAAGGAGAAACCGCGTCCTTTCAAATTATTGGAGACTGGTGTACGTGTGATTGATACGCTGAATCCGATTGTGGAAGGTGGTACAGGATTTATCCCCGGTCCGTTCGGTACTGGTAAAACAGTGCTTCAGCACGCTATCTCTAAACAGGCGGAAGCGGATATCGTTATCATTGCGGCTTGTGGTGAACGTGCCAATGAGGTGGTGGAAATCTTTACCGAGTTCCCCGAACTGGTAGACCCGCATACGGGACGTAAGTTGATGGAACGTACTATCATCATTGCGAATACTTCCAACATGCCGGTAGCTGCCCGTGAAGCATCTGTATATACAGCAATGACACTGGCGGAATATTACCGTTCCATGGGATTGAAAGTCTTGTTGATGGCAGATTCTACTTCCCGTTGGGCACAGGCTTTGCGTGAGATGTCCAACCGTATGGAAGAATTGCCTGGGCCGGATGCTTTCCCGATGGATATTTCGGCTATTATCTCCAACTTCTACGGTCGTGCGGGATATGTAAAACTAAGTAATGACGAAACGGGTTCTATTACGTTTATCGGTACGGTATCTCCTGCGGGTGGTAACTTGAAGGAGCCGGTGACTGAAAATACGAAGAAAGTAGCCCGTTGTTTTTATGCTTTGGAACAGGATCGTGCGGATAAGAAACGTTATCCGGCAGTGAATCCGATTGATTCTTATTCAAAATATATCGAATACCCGGAATTTGAGGAGTATATCAAAGGTCATATCAACGATGAATGGATTGGAAAGGTAAACGAACTGAAAACCCGTTTACAGCGCGGTAAGGAAATTGCCGAACAGATCAATATCCTCGGTGATGATGGTGTACCGGTAGAATATCATGTGATTTTCTGGAAATCAGAATTGATTGACTTTGTTATTCTGCAACAGGATGCTTTTGATGAAATTGATGCGGTAACTCCGATGGAACGTCAGGAAGATATTCTGAACATGATAATCGACATCTGTCATACGGAATTTGACTTTGATAACTTCAACGAAGTAATGGATTACTTCAAGAAGATGATTAATGTCTGTAAGCAGATGAACTACTCGAAGTTCAAATCGGAACAGTATGAAGGATTCCAGAAACAACTGAAGGAATTGATTGCCGAAAGAAGTGTCAATTCATAATCTTTAATTTATAATTTTAATTATCAAAGATGGCAACAAAAGCTTTTCAAAAGATATATACCAAGATTACTCAGATTACCAAGGCTACTTGTTCGCTGAAAGCGACAGGAGTAGGGTATGACGAGCTTGCCACTGTGGACGGTAAACTGGCACAGGTGGTTAAGATTGCCGGTGACGATGTCACTTTGCAGGTATTTGAAGGTACGGAGGGTATTCCGACCAATGCCGAAGTAGTATTCCTCGGCAAATCGCCTACATTGAAAGTGAGTGAGCAGCTGGCCGGACGTTTCTTCAACGCTTTCGGTGATCCGATTGATGGAGGTCCGGACATTGAAGGACAGGAAGTGGAAATTGGCGGTCCGTCTGTGAACCCGGTTCGACGTAAACAGCCGTCGGAACTGATTGCAACGGGTATTGCCGGTATCGACTTGAACAATACACTGGTATCGGGTCAGAAGATTCCGTTCTTTGCCGACCCCGACCAGCCTTTTAATCAGGTAATGGCAAATGTAGCCTTACGTGCTGAAACGGATAAGATTATCCTCGGAGGTATGGGTATGACGAATGACGACTACCTGTACTTTAAGAATGTGTTCTCTAATGCAGGTGCGCTGGACCGTATCGTGAGTTTCATGAATACGACCGAAAATCCTCCGGTAGAACGTTTGTTGATTCCGGACATGGCATTGACTGCTGCAGAGTATTTTGCAGTAAATAATAATGAGAAAGTGCTGGTGCTATTGACGGATATGACGAGCTATGCGGATGCGTTGGCAATCGTATCTAACCGTATGGACCAGATTCCTTCGAAAGACTCTATGCCGGGATCGCTTTATTCGGATTTGGCAAAGATTTACGAAAAGGCGGTGCAGTTCCCTTCCGGTGGTTCAATCACTATTATTGCGGTGACTACTTTGTCTGGTGGAGATATTACGCATGCTGTACCTGATAATACGGGTTACATCACTGAAGGTCAGTTGTTCCTGCGTCGTGATAGTGATATCGGTAAGGTAATTGTTGACCCGTTCCGTTCATTGTCCCGTTTGAAACAGCTGGTAACCGGTAAGAAGACACGTAAGGACCATCCGCAAGTGATGAATGCCGCTGTACGTCTGTATGCCGATGCCGCTAACGCTAAGACGAAGATGGAAAATGGTTTCGACCTGACCAACTACGACGAACGTACGTTGGCTTTTGCGAAGGACTATTCCAATCAGTTGTTGGCTATTGATGTCAATCTTGATACTACTGAAATGCTGGACGTTGCCTGGGGCTTGTTCGGTAAATATTTCCGTCCGGAAGAAGTGAATATCAAGAAAGACTTGGTGGATCAATACTGGCCGAAACAAAATAATTAGACAATTAGACGATTTGCTATTAGGATGATAGTGGACGGATTATATATGTTTATAAGAAGTAATTTCAATCGTCTGGTCGTAAATTGTTAAATTAGTAAATCAACGAGATGGCTATAAAGTTTCAATATAACAAAACCTCTCTTCAGCAGCTCGAAAAGCAACTGAAAGTGCGGGTGCGTACGCTTCCTATCATTAAGAATAAGGAAAGCGCCCTCCGCATGGAAGTGAAACGCTGTAAAACGGAAGCTGCCGATCTGGAGGATAGGCTCGAACAACAAATTCAAGCCTATGAAGCCATGTTCGCCCTTTGGAATGAGTTTGACGCTTCATTAATAAAGGTGAATGATGTTCATCTTGGCGTGAAAAAGATTGCGGGTGTGCGCGTACCGTTGCTCGAGAATGTAGAATTCGAGATACGTCCGTACAGTATGTTTAATGCTCCCAAGTGGTATGCCGACGGTATCCACCTGTTGGAAGAGCTGGCTCATACGGCAATTGAACGTGAATTTATGCTCGCCAAGCTGAACTTGTTAGAACATGCAAGGAAAAAGACCACTCAAAAGGTGAACCTTTTTGAGAAGGTGCAGATACCGGGCTATCAGGATGCATTGCGAAAGATCAAGCGATTTATGGAAGATGAAGAAAACCTGTCGAAATCTTCGCAAAAGATCATGAAGTCCCATCAAGAAAAAAGGAAGGAGGTAGAGGCATGATTACAAAAATGAAGAAACTCACCTTTCTGGTGTATCACAAAGAATATGAAGAATTCCTGAACAGTCTGCGGGAGCTTGGTGTAGTCCACATTGTGGAGAAACAACAGGGGGCTGCCGATAACACGGAGTTGCAGGATAATATTCGTCTTTCCAACCGTTTGGCGGCTACCTTGAAGTTGCTTCAGAACCAGAAGCATGAAAAGAATGCCGTGATTGCTACGGAAGGAGGAACGGCTGCCCGTGGAATGCAAGTGCTGGACGAAGTGGATGCTTTACAGACAGAGCATGGAAAGTTGTCGCAGCAGTTGCAAAGCTATGCCAAAGAAAAAGAAGCTCTGGAAGCCTGGGGCAACTTTGAACCGGCAAATGTTCAGAAGCTGAAAGATGCCGGTTATGTAATCGGTTTCTATAGCTGTTCGGAAGGAAATTACAAAGAAGAGTGGGAAACGGAATACAATGCAATGATTGTGAACCGCATTTCTTCTAAAGTATTCTTCGTGACTGTAACGAAAGGCGGAGAGGAAGTGGACTTGGATGTGGAGCAGGCTAAATTACCTGCATACTCTTTGGCACATCTTGAAACGCTTTACAATACAACAGAACAGGCAGTTGAAGAGAATGAAAAGAAACTGGTTGCGCTTTCCGAAACGGATATTCCTTCATTGAAGGCTGCTCTGAAAGAGTTGCAAAGCCAGATTGAATTTTCTAAAGTTGTGTTAAGTTCCGAACAGACTGCCGGTGACAAACTGATGTTGATTGAAGGATGGGCGCCTGCATTCAGCCAAGTGGAGATAGAGGCCTATCTGAATGACGCACATGTATATTATGAGATTACCGATCCGATGCCGGGCGATAATGTTCCTATTCGATTGAATAATAAAGGATTCTTTGCTTGGTTCGAACCGATCTGTAAGCTGTATATGCTTCCGAAGTATAATGAGTTGGACTTGACGCCGTTCTTTGCTCCATTCTTTATGGTCTTTTTCGGACTTTGTCTGGGAGATTCCGGATATGGTTTGTTCCTGTTCCTGGGAGCTACGGCCTATCGGTTGATGGCGAAGAAAGTAACCCCGTCAATGAAGTCAATCATCTCATTGATACAGGTATTGGCGGTATCAACGTTCTTCTGCGGTTTGCTGACTGGTACGTTCTTCGGAGCGAATATTTACAATTTGGATTGGCCGATTGTTCAACGTTTGAAACATGCTGTCATGATGGATAATAATGATATGTTCCAATTATCGTTGATATTGGGAGCTATCCAGATTTTATTCGGTATGGTGCTGAAAGCTGTGAATCAGACGATTCAGTTTGGTTTCAAATATGCAGTGGCAACTATCGGATGGATCATCCTGCTGGTTTCAATGGCAGTTTCAGCTTTGTTACCGGACGTAATGCCGATGGGAAGCACGGTGCACTTGATAATCCTGGGTGTTTCAGCTGCTATGATTTTCCTTTATAACAGTCCGGGAAAGAACATATTCCTGAATATCGGATTGGGATTGTGGGATTCATACAACATGGTTACTGGTTTGCTTGGAGATGTTTTGTCCTACGTTCGTCTGTTTGCCCTCGGACTTTCCGGAGGTATTCTGGCGGGAGTGTTCAACAGTCTGGCAGTAGGTATGAGTCCGGATAATGTAATAGCAGGCCCGATTGTAATGGTGCTGATTTTCGTGATCGGTCATGCAATCAATATTTTCATGAATGTGCTGGGTGCAATGGTTCACCCAATGCGTCTGACGTTCGTTGAGTTCTTCAAGAACTCCGGATATGAAGGAGGCGGTAAAGAGTACAAACCGTTCAGAAATTGAAAAAACTGAAGATTAAAAATTAGAAATAGAGAATTAATATTTTAAGAATTAAACAATAAAAAATAGAATAAGATTATGGAAATGAATTTGTTTATCGCCTACATTGGCATCGCGATTATGGTTGGTTTGTCTGGCATCGGTAGTGCTTACGGAGTAACTATTGCAGGTAATGCTGCCATCGGAGCATTGAAGAAGAATGATAGTGCATTCGGTAACTTCCTGGTATTGACAGCCCTTCCGGGTACACAGGGGCTTTATGGTTTTGCCGGTTATTTCATGTTTCAGACTATCTTCAGCATTTTGACTCCTGAAATTACAGCTATCCAGGCATCAGCAGTTCTTGGTGCAGGTATTGCTTTAGGATTGGTTGCCTTATTCTCCGCTATCCGTCAGGGACAAGTTTGTGCAAACGGTATTGCAGCTATCGGACAGGGACACAATGTATTTAGTAATACGTTGATTCTTGCCGTATTCCCCGAGCTTTATGCAATCGTTGCTTTGGCTGCAACCTTCTTGATCGGTAGTGCACTCGTTGCATAATTTTTAGCAAGAATATTTCCTATAAAGGAGTTTCAATCCCTTTGTACATGCAGCTTTGCATGTGCAAGGGGATATTCTTTTTTCATTATAGGGCAACGTTTCTTTCCTCTTCTTAACTCATATTTTTCGCATAAAGTATTATTTTTCAAAGAATAATGTGTACTTTTGCACTCGCATACTAAAAAGAGTTTTAATATATTATATGGTAAAAGATTTATTAACCCCCGATTATATCTTCGAGTCCAGCTGGGAAGTATGTAATAAAGTGGGAGGAATATACACCGTCTTGTCGACACGGGCAAATACATTGCAGGAAAAGTTCCGCGACAGAATTTTCTTCATAGGTCCTGATGTATGGCAAGGAAAAGAAAACCCTCTATTCATCGAGTCGGATAACCTATGTGCTGCCTGGAAAAAGCATGCACTTGAGAAAGACGAACTTTCTGTCCGTATAGGACGATGGAATATCCCCGGTGAACCCATAGTCATTCTTGTTGATTTCCAACCTTTTTTTGAAAAGAAAGACGATATATACACAGAAATGTGGAATCGTTATCAAGTAGATTCGTTGCACGCTTATGGCGATTACGACGAAGCTTCTATGTTTTCATACGCTGCGGGAAGAGTGGTAGAGAGTTTCTATCGCTACAACCTGACAGAAACGGATAAGGTGGTATATCAGGCGCATGAATGGATGACTGGAATGGGAGCACTTTATGTACAGGAAGCTGTGCCGGAGGTGGCTACTATTTTTACGACCCATGCTACTTCTATCGGTCGTTCTATTGCCGGTAATCATAAACCGTTGTACGACTATCTGTTTGCTTATAATGGTGACCAGATGGCGCAAGAACTGAACATGCAATCGAAACACTCGATTGAAAAACAGACTGCACATTACGTAGACTGTTTTACGACGGTGAGCGAAATAACCAATAATGAGTGTAAGGAATTACTGGATAAACCGGCAGATGTTGTTCTGATGAACGGTTTTGAAGATGATTTTGTACCGAAAGGAAGCACATTTACCGGAAAACGTAAACGTGCGCGTGCCTTGATGCTCAATGTAGCGAATAAATTATTGGGAACAAATCTGGGTGATGATACGTTAATTGTCGGAACCAGTGGACGATATGAGTTTAAGAATAAAGGTATTGATGTCTTTTTGGAATCATTAAACCGCTTGAACAGGGATAAGAATTTGCATAAGAATGTTTTGGCATTCATCAATGTACCCGGTTGGGTAGGAGACCCCCGTGAGGATTTGCAGGGACGTTTGAAAAGCAAAGATAAGTTCGACACTCCCCTCGAAGTACCGTTTATCACTCATTGGCTGCATAATATGACTCATGACCAGGTGTTGGACATGTTGAAATATCTGGGAATGGGCAATCGTCCGGAAGATAAGGTAAAGGTGATTTTTGTTCCTTGTTATCTGGATGGTCGTGATGGTATCATGAATAAAGAATATTATGATATATTGCTGGGGCAGGATTTGAGTGTCTATGCTTCTTATTACGAACCGTGGGGATATACTCCGCTGGAAAGTGTAGCTTTCCATGTGCCGACAATCACTACGGATCTGGCAGGATTCGGACTTTGGGTAAACAGCCTGAAGAACCAGCATGGCATTAATGATGGAGTGGAAGTGCTGCATCGTTCGGACTATAATTATTCGGAAGTGGCGGATGGTATCAAAGATACGATTACGTTGTTTGCGGATAAGACTGATAAAGAGGTGAAGGAAATCCGTAAGCGTGCTGCTGAAGTTGCAGAGCAGGCTTTATGGAAGCACTTTATACAATATTATTATGAAGCTTATGATATCGCTTTGCGTAAGGCAAGGATACGTCAGTTGAGTTAAGAAAGAAATTATTTATCAATAAGTAAACGAAAACATTATGAAAATCAAAGTTAGTAATGTGAATACTCCCAACTGGAAAGAGGTTACTGTGAAATCACGTATACCGGAAGAGTTGGAGAAGTTGTCTGAAATCGCACGCAACATTTGGTGGGCATGGAATTTTGAAGCGACTGAACTGTTTAGAGATCTAGATCCGGAACTTTGGAAAGAATGTGGACAGAATCCAGTACTGTTGTTGGAACGTATGAGCTATGAAAAGCTGGAAGCGCTGGCAAAAGACAAGGTGATTCTAAGAAGAATGAATGAAGTTTATACGAAATTCAGAGATTACATGGATGTGAAGCCGGATGAGCAACGCCCATCTATCGCTTATTTCAGTATGGAATATGGCTTGAGCAGCGTCCTGAAAATATATTCCGGTGGTCTGGGTGTATTGGCTGGTGACTATCTGAAAGAGGCTTCCGACAGCAATGTTGATTTGTGTGCGGTAGGCTTTTTGTATCGTTACGGCTACTTTACTCAAACGTTGTCTATGGATGGACAGCAGATTGCCAACTACGAAGCACAAAACTTCGGTCAACTTCCTATTGAACGTGTAATGGATGCCAATGGTCAGCCGTTGATAGTTGACGTTCCTTATCTTGATTATTTTGTTCATGCAAACGTATGGCGTGTAAACGTTGGACGTATTTCTTTGTATCTGCTTGATACGGATAATGAAATGAACAGCGAATTCGACCGTCCTATCACTCACCAGCTTTATGGCGGCGACTGGGAAAACCGTTTGAAACAAGAAATCTTGTTGGGTATCGGTGGTATCCTGACTTTGAAAGCACTGGGCATCAAGAAAGATGTTTATCACTGTAATGAAGGACATGCTGCATTAATCAATGTTCAGCGTATCTGTGACTATGTAGCTACAGGATTGACTTTCGATCAAGCTATCGAGTTGGTTCGTGCTTCTTCTCTTTACACTGTTCATACTCCGGTTCCTGCAGGTCACGACTATTTTGATGAAGGCTTGTTTGGCAAATATATGGGTGGTTATCCTTCCAGAATGGGTATCACTTGGGATGACTTGATGGATCTCGGACGTAACAATCCGGGTGACAAGGGCGAACGTTTCTGTATGTCTGTTTTTGCTTGTAACACTTCACAGGAAGTGAACGGTGTGAGCTGGCTGCACGGAAAGGTTTCTCAAGAAATGTTCTCTTCTATCTGGAAAGGTTATTTCCCGGAAGAAAGCCATGTAGGATATGTAACGAATGGTGTTCACTTCCCGACTTGGAGTGCAACTGAATGGAAAGAACTGTACTTTAAATATTTCAACGAAAACTTCTGGTTCGATCAATCTAATCCTAAGATTTGGGAAGCTATCTACAATGTGCCCGATGAGGAGATTTGGAAGACTCGTATGACTATGAAGAATAAGTTGGTTGACTATATCCGTAAGTCATTCCGCGATACATGGTTGAAGAACCAGGGAGATCCTTCCCGTATCGTTTCACTGATGGATAAGATTAATCCGAATGCATTGCTGATTGGTTTCGGCCGTCGTTTTGCTACTTACAAACGTGCACACTTGTTGTTCACCGACTTGGATCGTCTTTCTAAGATTGTGAATAATCCTGATTACCCGGTACAATTCCTGTTTACAGGTAAAGCTCACCCGCACGATGGTGCAGGTCAGGGTTTGATTAAGCGTATTATCGAGATCTCTCGCCGTCCGGAATTCCTGGGTAAGATTATCTTCCTTGAAAATTATGATATGCAATTGGCTCGTCGTCTGGTTTCAGGCGTTGATATCTGGTTGAATACTCCGACTCGTCCGTTGGAAGCATCTGGTACATCGGGCGAAAAGGCTTTGATGAACGGTGTTGTTAACTTCTCTGTATTAGACGGATGGTGGCTGGAAGGTTACCGTGAAGGTGCAGGTTGGGCGTTGACAGAAAAACGTACTTATCAGAACCAGGAACATCAGGATCAGTTGGATGCTGCTACTATTTACAGTATTCTTGAAACTGAAATCTTGCCGTTGTATTATGCACGTAATAAGAAAGGATATTCTGAAGGCTGGATCAAAGTGGTGAAGAATTCTATCGCACAGATCGCTCCTCATTATACAATGAAGCGTCAGTTGGATGATTACTATAGCAAATTCTATTGCAAACTGGCGAAACGCTTCCAGACTTTGGCTGCTAATGATAATGCGAAAGCAAAAGAAATCGCAGCTTGGAAAGAAGATGTGGTTGCTAAATGGGATGCTATTGAAATCGTATCTTGCGACAAGGTAGAAGACCTGAAGAACGGTGACATCGAAAGCGGAAAAGAATATACTATTACTTACGTGATCGATGAAAAAGGCTTGAATGATGCAGTGGGACTTGAATTGGTTACTACTTACACAACTGCAGACGGCAAACAACATGTTTACTCTGTAGAACCGTTTAGTGTCATCAAGAAAGAAGGTAACTTGTATACATTCCAAGTTAAACACAGCTTGTCAAATGCAGGTAGCTTCAAGGTGTCTTACCGTATGTTCCCGAAGAATCCGGAGCTTCCACACCGTCAAGACTTCTGCTACGTACGTTGGTTTATCTAATTTGTTTGAAATAAAAGTAGGGGAGTCCTTCTCCCTTACTTTCATATATAGATTCAGCCCCTGTGTTCTTTCGAGAATTACAGGGGCTGAATTTTATCTGTTTGGTTGCTGACTTGTGAAGTTTTTAATAAGCAAGAAACCATCTGAAAAGTCTCTAAAAAGAAAAATCACGCTTACTGCAACATGTCGTAGTTTATAGGATCAAGGCTTTTCGAACAGCCCCTTGTTTGAACTTTAAAGCCTTTGAAAAACCTTCTCTTTCGATCTGTTATTTTACAGCTTCTGCAATTTTAGCCTGAAGTTCTTCTCCATGCAAACCGCGAGCGATAATTTTACCACTGCCATCGATCAATACAGTGTGAGGAATACTGTTTACTGCATAAAGCTGTGCACCTTCACTTTGCCAGAATTTCAGGTCGGACATTTGTGGCCAAGTCATATTCATCTTCTTGATTGCTTCTTTCCATGCAGCTCCATCCTGGTCGAGAGATACGCCTACAATTTCGAAGTTCTTACCTTTATACTTAGCGTAAGTTTCTACCAGATTAGGCATTTCGCGACGGCAAGGACCGCACCAGCTAGCCCAGAAGTCAACCAATACCACTTTACCTTTACCAACGTAGTCAGACAACTTCACAGCCTTTCCTTCCGGAGTCTGCATTTCGAAATCAACAAATTGAGTACCTACGGCAGTCTTTTTCTGCTTGTCGGTCATCTCTTTGATTCTTACGATTGTTTCGTCATTCTGGAAATTCGCAGGAATTTGTTGCAACAAAGCTTCATTTTCGTCAGTAGAGTTATTGTAGAACGTTTGTTTAAACAAGAATACCCCAACCGGATTGGTGATGTTCTTTTTAACACCTTCTTTGATTACTTTGTCATACTGTTCTTCCAGCTGGGCACCCTCTTTTTGTTTGGCTTCTTTCTGCTCATCACTTAAAGAAGTGTCGCCCATTGCTTCATAAATGGTATTCATTTTCTTGCTGATGTCATTGATTTGAGCTCTGATTTCCTGGTATGCATCATTGTTAGGAGTACCGGTTACAGCGTCGTTGTCCTTGGTCAGGGCAACGTTGATTTTTCCGTTTTCGAGGAAGAAATCAATCATCAATGGCTCTCCGTTCACTTCGCAAGTGACATAGCGGCTAACCACAGAATCTTGTGTACCTTCAAAGGTAAAAGTACCTTTGGTGATAACGGCTGTATCTAGTTTGGTCAAATTTCTGCCAGTAGCTTCCTGAAGATAAACGGTGTCACCATCGCTTGCACCTTCTACCGTACCTGTGACAACGTATCCGGCTTTGTTTCCGCCCGTACAAGCTACCATGCCTAACGCTGCCGTTGCAATAACTAAATAAGTTAACTTTTTCATGCTTTTGTAAAATTAGTGAATAAATATTTATGCAAAGATAGATTTTTTTTCTGTCGGGCATCGAAAAACACTGTTATATTAGATTAACACCTAGGTGAAAACCGCAGAAATGTGTACCTTTGCAGCCCAAACTTTAGTATGAATATGCAAGAAGATAAATCCATCATTGAGGTGAGCCATGTATCGAAGTATTTTGGCGATAAAACAGCATTGGATGATGTGACTCTAAACGTGAAAAAGGGCGAGTTTGTCACTATACTTGGTCCTTCCGGTTGCGGTAAAACCACGTTGTTGCGTCTCATTGCCGGTTTTCAGACGGCTTCGGAAGGCGAGATCCGAATTTCGGGGATGGAAATAACACAAACCCCTCCCCACAAGCGTCCCGTGAATACGGTATTTCAGAAATATGCCTTATTCCCGCACTTGAATGTATATGATAACATTGCTTTCGGCCTGAAACTGAAAAAGACACCGAAACAAACCATTGAGAAGAAAGTGAAAGCTGCTTTAAAGATGGTAGGTATGACAGATTATGAATACCGCGATGTGGATTCTCTTTCCGGTGGTCAGCAACAACGTGTAGCCATTGCCCGTGCCATTGTGAATGAGCCGGAAGTGTTGCTATTGGATGAGCCGCTGGCAGCGCTCGACCTGAAAATGCGTAAGGATATGCAAATGGAGCTCAAAGAAATGCATAAATCTTTGGGTATAACGTTTGTTTACGTCACTCACGATCAGGAAGAGGCATTGACGTTGAGCGATACGATTGTTGTGATGAGTGAAGGAAAGATTCAGCAGATCGGTACACCGATTGATATTTATAATGAACCCATCAACGCTTTTGTTGCCGACTTTATCGGAGAAAGCAATATCCTCAATGGTACCATGATTCATGATAAGCTGGTACGCTTCTGCGGCACGGAGTTTGAATGTGTGGATGAAGGATTTGGTGAAAATGTTCCGGTAGACGTAGTCATCCGTCCGGAAGATCTTTATATTTTCCCCGTTTCGGATATGGCGCAGTTGGTAGGCGTGGTAGAGACTTCTATTTTCAAAGGTGTGCATTATGAAATGACGGTGATGTGCGGCGGATATGAATTCCTGGTGCAGGATTACCATCATTTTGAAGTAGGAGCGGAAGTCGGACTGGTGGTGAAGCCGTTTGATATTCACATCATGAAGAAAGAGCGTATCTGCAATACGTTTGAAGGAAAATTGCTGGATGCCACTCATGTGGAATTCCTGGGCTGTAACTTTGAATGTACTCCGGTGGAAGATATAGCTGCCGATACGAATGTCAAAGTGGAGATAGACTTTGAAAAAGTGATTCTTCAGGATAATGAAGAAGACGGAACGCTCACAGGTGAGGTGAAATTCATCCTTTACAAGGGCGACCATTATCATCTGACCGTATTGTCAGACTGGGACGAGAATGTATTTGTAGATACGAACGATGTATGGGACGACGGAGACCGTGTAGGTATTACCATCCCTCCAGATGCCATTCGTATAATTAAAATAACCGATTAACAGGAAAGGAAGTGAATAAGAAGTTTATAGTCTTTTTGTCATCACGTAAGAGTTGGACTCTCCCTTACATTATTTTTTCGGCGATCTTTGTGATTATACCGCTGTTTTTAATTGTCGTATATGCCTTTACCGATGATAGCGGTCATTTGACACTCGCCAATTTTCAGAAGTTCTTCGAACATCCTGAAGCAATCAATACCTTTGTATATTCTATCGGTATTGCTATCATTACCACCCTTGTTTGTATTTTGCTGGGTTATCCTGCAGCATGGATATTGAGTAACAGTAAGCTGAACCGTTCCAAGACGATGGTCGTACTGTTTATCCTGCCGATGTGGGTAAATATTCTTGTGCGTACCCTTGCTACGGTTGCCTTGTTCGACTTTTTTAGTGTACCGTTGGGCGAGGGAGCATTGATATTCGGTATGGTATACAACTTTATCCCCTTTATGATTTATCCTATTTACAACACGTTGCAGAAGATGGATCATAGTTATATTGAAGCTGCACAAGATTTGGGAGCCAATCCGCTGCAAGTCTTTCTGAAAGCAGTCCTTCCGCTTTCCATGCCGGGTGTGATGAGTGGAATTATGATGGTGTTCATGCCGACTATATCGACATTTGCCATTGCCGAGTTGCTGACGATGAATAACATCAAACTCTTTGGTACAACGATTCAGGAAAATATCAATAACAGCATGTGGAACTATGGAGCGGCACTTTCGCTTATTATGTTGCTGCTGATTGCTGCTACTTCTTTGTTTAGCACAGACGATAAGGACAATTCGAACGAAGGAGGCGGGCTATGGTAAAGAAAATATTTGCGCAGGCTTACTTGTGGATATTGCTATTGTTGCTTTATTCTCCTATCGTGATTATCGTCATCTATTCTTTCACCGAAGCGAAAGTGCTGGGCAACTGGACTGGTTTCTCCACAAAACTTTATACTTCGCTTTTCACTACAGGCACGCATCATTCTTTGATGAATGCATTGATTAACACGATTACTATTGCTCTGCTGGCTGCAACGGCATCTACTTTGCTGGGTAGTGTGGCTGCTATCGGCATCTTTAATCTGAAATCCCGTTCGCGTAAAGCGATTAGTTTTGTGAATAGTATTCCTATTCTGAACGGAGATATCATCACGGGTATTTCGCTTTTCCTTTTGTTTGTTTCTTTAGGAATCACACAAGGATACACAACCGTAGTGCTTGCTCATATTACTTTTTGTACGCCATACGTTGTTTTGAGCGTTCTGCCTCGTTTGAAGCAGATGAATCCGAATATTTATGAGGCCGCTCTTGACTTGGGAGCGACTCCCATGCAAGCTTTGTGGAAAGTTATTGTTCCGGAGATTCGTCCGGGAATGATTAGTGGTTTTATGCTTGCATTGACTCTATCCATTGATGATTTTGCCGTAACTGTCTTTACCATTGGTAATCAAGGTCTGGAGACGCTCTCTACTTATATTTATGCTGATGCCCGCAAAGGTGGTCTAACCCCGGAGCTTCGTCCGCTTTCCGCTATTATTTTTGTTGTGGTGTTGGCGTTGCTTATTGTGATCAATCACCGGGCAGGGAAAGCGAAGAAGAAATAATTATTCAATATGCCAATACACTGATATGCTGATTGCATGGCGGTACGTTTTCTGTATTGGTATATTTGTACATTGTAAAATTATTAATTATGAAAAGAATAATTCCTGCTATCCTGTTGTTGCTGAGTTTGACGGGATGTTATAATTCCGGCGAGCCTCGCGAACGGGTTCTTAAAATCTATAACTGGGCGGATTATATCGGGGATGGTGTGCTCGAGGATTTTCAAGCATATTATAAAGAACAGACAGGCGAAAATATCCGCATCGTTTATCAGACATTTGACATTAATGAGATAATGTTGACCAAGATAGAGAAGGGACATGAGGATTTCGACGTGGTCTGCCCTTCGGAATACATTATTGAGCGTATGTTGAAGAAGCGCCTGCTTCTGCCTATTGATACGAATTTTGCCCATTCTCCCAACTATATGAAAAATGTGGCTCCGTTCATACGGGAGCAGATTAATAAATTGAGCCAGCCGGGTGAAGAAGCCAGCCGTTATGCGGTATGCTATATGTGGGGAACTGCGGGACTTCTTTATAACCGGGCTTATGTTCCCGATTCGGTTGCAGCATCCTGGGATTGTCTTTGGAATAAGAGGTATGCCGGCAAAATCCTTATGAAGGATAGTTACCGCGACGCTTACGGTACGGCTATCATTTATGCGCACGCCAAGGAACTGGAAGCGGGGAGTGTGACAGTGGAAGAACTGATGAACAACTATTCTCCACAGGCTATGGAGCTTGCGGAAAAATATCTGAAAGCCCTGAAACCGAATATAGCAGGCTGGGAAGCCGATTTCGGCAAGGAGATGATGACGAAGAACAAGGCTTGGCTGAATATGACTTGGAGTGGTGACGCAATATGGGCGATTGAAGAAGCCGATGCAGTAGGTGTGGACTTGGATTATGAAGTTCCGAAGGAAGGAAGTAATATATGGTATGACGGTTGGGTGATTCCGAAATATGCAAGGAATCCGGAAGCAGCTAGCTATTTTATCAATTTCATGTGTCGTCCGGACATTGCTCTGAGAAATATGGATTTCTGCGGATATGTAAGTTCTATCGCTACTCCGGAGATTCTGGAAGAGAAGATAGACACGACACTTACCTATTTTTCCGATTTAAGTTATTTCTTCGGACCGGGTACCGATAGCATACAGATTGACAAGATACAATATCCCGACCGCAAAGTAGTGGAACGATGCGCTATGATTCGTGACTTCGGCGATAAGACAAAAGAAGTTCTTGATATCTGGTCGCGTATTAAGGGGGATAATTTAGGAGTGGGTATCACTATTCTTATCTTTGTCGTCGTTGCTTTGATGAGCGGCTGGATGATATATAAAAGATGGCAACGTTACAGCCGCCGGAAACAACAAAGGCGCAGAAGCAGAAGAAAAAAGGTAAAGAGGAATTAATTCATTTGCTATATCATAAATCATTTGATACATCATAAAAA
>NZ_GG774824.1:19407-73807 GCF_000163675.1 Bacteroides sp. D22
TAAGCAGAACAGTTACCGAGCTTTATTTTTTATTGTGTCATTACCTCCGTTTTATACCGCGAAGTATATCTTTAGTTTCCTTGTCTACACGGAGAGATTCGATAGTTTTCTGCAATGATTTATTATAAGTCCAGTTATCCAGCTTGCTCTGTTTAAGGTACTCCATTGTCTTTTCGGGGAATTTGATGAAACAGATGGATATCATCCAGGCCATAGCCATACGTGCATAATAAGCATCGTGGCTGAAAGTGTCTGCGTATGCCAGTAATGCGTCGATATGTTCTTCGTCTACATAATGGAAAAGCATCACAATCCCGAAGCGGATTTCGAACTCTTTGGGAGATATGAGGTAAGGCTGGATAAACTGCCATACAGTTTCTTTTCCTTTCTTCACGGCAGTCTTCAGTTCGCCACAAAAGATATCACATACAGCCCAGTTGTCGATACGTGGAACGAACATGCTTATGTGTTTCATTCGTTCGTCCAGTTCCATTTTAGCTAATCCGATAACCATTCCCTGAAGCATTGTCTCTTCATAAAACTTAGTATCGGTTGCTTCCACAAACATACGCCAGTTATCTCTCTTTGCGATTTCTTTAGCCAATATTCGTAGTTGCGGAATACGTACACCAAGAATATTCCCGATTCCGGGAACCAGGGCAGAATGAAATTCCTGATACTTGGAATCTACCAAATCCTGCAATTCTTTTCGAATGTTTTCTGTTGTAGTCATTTTGTATAGTTGGTTTCTTCACAAAGGTATAAAAAAAGAGCATGTCTTGCGCGCAGGCATGCTCCATTTTCTTTTTTTCAGCGAAAGGTTTGTATTACTTCTTGACCATGCTGAAAGTGAATGTTGTAACGGGGAAATTGGGGAAATTTACATCTCCGACTTTTACTCCAGTTGCTTTGATAACGAATGCCAGTTTTTTGCCGTCATAAGCATAAACGCCATTCTTTTCAGCTTCAATAGTTACTGTTATAAGATTTTCAGCCGGTTCTTGTCCTTCTTCTTGTACTTGAATCGGTTCGGTGTATTTAATTTCCAGTGGTTCAGGTTTTAGTTGAAGTAAGATGTTAGATTTACCTTCATCAAAGGTCGGTGTATAAGGAATGTTGTAGTTAATATCACCCAAATTTTCGATGATAGCTCCTGCATTTTCTTCACCGACGATGCTTTTAATCAGGTCGTCAACCGGAAGTTTCTTAATCATAATCTGATTGTCTTTTACTTCGGCAGTAACTTCGGCTCCTGCCGGTTCTTCCCCCTCTTCTGCATTTGCCTGGGGACTGACGGGGGTGGATTCCGTCAGCATTGTGCCGGAATAATTGCCATCAACATCTTTAAGGGAATATACGGGAATGTCCGAATCGTCGTCACTGCTACATGCAGTAAAAGAAGTGACCATGCTCAGTGTCATTGCCAATAAGACAAAGCGATTAAAACAACAAACTTTTTTCATTTTAGTTAAAGTTTTCATACTGTTTAAATAATTAGATTATTAATTTCAAAATTAAGGTGTACGTACATAGTGTAAATGCTACGATTAATACAATACTGCATGAAGAAGTAAAAAAAGAAAGGCTTCTTTATGCAAGTGTTATAGTGAAGATCCCTGTTGGTGGGATCTTCGGATATATAGCTTCGTATTTGTTTTATTGTTTTTTCATGATAGACTCGCTTGGCGTTATTCCAAAATACTCTTTGTATTTATGACGGAAGTTTTTGAGGCTCTTCAATCCGATCATTTCGGGAAGAACATTGACGGAGTATTTCCCGCTTTCCAATAGCTCACGTGCTTTTTCCATACGAATCCGGTAAATCAAGTACTTGGGCGCTTCTCCTGTCAGTGCTTTCCATTTCGTAAAGAAAGCGGTTCTACTCATATATAGTTCTGAGGCGATTTCATCTATTGTCAGATTTTCCTTATCTATATTTTTTAGAATAAACTCCTTTACCTGATTGATAAGGCCGTAATTTTCCTCATCTGAAATTTTGTCTTCCTCAACTTCCAGAAACTTCTTTCCAAATATTCTTTCTAAGAATGATTTTCTGAGGAAACGGTTGTTTCTGATAAGGACATTCATTTCTGTTTTTAAATCTTCGACGTGAAAAGGTATATATAAGAATATGTCAGCCAGGGAGCTTTCCCTTTTGCTGCGTTGTCCTGTATCTATATGTAAGCCATAGAGGATAATAGGGATAACGGATGTTTCTCCTGATGTTTTTAGTCTCGATGATAGTTCATTGCCGTACATTCCATGGAGCATAATGTCGCAAATCACTAAATCCGGATATTCCTCTTTTATACATTCTAAAGCGTCCAAACCATTCTCGAAACTTTTTACGATAAAATCCTTTGATAAACGTTCTTCCAGGTACAACCTGAATTCTTTATTGCTGTCAGCGAGGACGACCAACGGTTTAGTGGAATTTCTCTTTTGTGAATCCTTGCCGAATAAAGTATCTGTTCTTTCTTCTGCCGGATTTGACTCGATTTGTATGGCGGTATGTTGGTGAACATTTTCCGGCGAATCTTTTGAAGGGAATTTTAGAGCAATAGTGTGGCTGGAATGGTTAATCAGAATCTTTCCATTGCACATCTTTATCAACCTTTTGCAGAATATATTTTTTGCAAAATTGTATTCGAGTTCTTCTTTTCGTTTGAATAGTTGCCAATTTTTACATTTATAACATTGAAGTATTTTCTTATTTTCGAAATCAGTTATTTTTATTTGCCAGTATTCAGGATTAGAGGTGATTAGCAGGGTAATAGTTTTTTTTTGTTCGGTATGGTCTATGGCATATTTTATAAATTTGTCGATCACCGGAGATATTTTGCTTTGGTCGAACCAGACGCTGGCATAATTAAAGTCTGTTTTAATGTTCAGCCCTACCAAATTGTTGGCAGCATGTGTTTTTAAAGAAGTAATTCTGTTTTTGATAAATGCTCCCAGTTCATATTCCGAGGAATTCAGCTTTTCAGTGTTTGCAAACAATTGCTTTAAATCCATCAATCTGGTTAAATGTATGTTGAGGCAATCTATGTTTTGGATAGCTAGTGATAGCTCTTTTCTGATATTTTCGGGGGAAACGTCATTATATGCTATTTTCAATGGAGTATGAACTAATGTAAGCGGAGCACGAATGCTCTCGAAAGAGTCTATAAAATATTGACTCCCTTCTTTTAGAAGATTTCTTTCTTTCTGTATCGTAATGATATGTGTTATAATCCAATAAATAGAAATACCTCCTGCTAGGAGTATTGAGGTAAAGTTTAATTGATAAAGAATGAGTATTGCTATGGCACTGTAAACGAGGGGTGACGTTTGTAATAAGTATTTCATATTATATTTTTTAGTGACGTCACTCAGATGAAATAGACCCATTTCTTTCATTTCAGAAAAAAGAGGAAATTCACTATCCTAATATTTAACATCATTTTTTTTGGGGGGGGGAAGAAACGGTGAATATCCTCTAAGTAACAATAATTAATTAGTTTTATTGGTTGAATATTATTTTGTCTCCTGTAGATGTGTAGGGGAGCGTATTGTATATTGGGTATTATTGAGGAATGTCTCATTTAATACCATTCTGTATTTCCTCATAATATATAAACTGGAAAGATAATGGAGGTTAGGTTTTTTTATAAGAAGGAATGATTGGTATATTTCTACGAAGTAAAAATAATGATAAGTTTTAATAAGTAGATACTGTTGTCAGTTTTGAATGTTGGGATGTTTCTATTTGGTATTAATGATGCGATGAATGGTATGATTGAGTTGTGATTTGTTGGCAATTATGTTTTGCTCGTCGGTATACTTGCAAAAGAGATATACCATTTTTCCATTAAATACATCTCTTTTTTATTAAGACAATAGTAATATTGAATTTTCCCGCTTTTAAATATTTCTTAATGTTTCACTTGGCGCTATGCCGAAGTGTTTCTTGTATTTATTGCGGAAGTTCTTTACATCTTTTAGTCCGACCATTTCAGGTATCTCCTGTATGCGATATTTTCCGCTTTCCAATAGTTCGCGTGCTTTTTCCATACGAATCCTGGTCATGAATTCTATGGGAGCTTCCCCTGTCAGGAATTTCCATTTAATGAAAAACTTAGTCCGGCTCATGCCCGTTTCACTGGCAATATGGCTTATCTTTAGTGATTCGTTATCCAAGTTGTCCAATATGAATTTCTTTACCTTGTTGATGAGTTGGTAGTTATCCTCTTCCGGCATTTCTTCGATATCTGTTTCCAGAAACTTTTCTCCGAATATTTTCTGTAAGAATGACTTTCTAAGAAAGCGGTAGTTTTTGATAAGAACAGATATCTCGATTTTTAAGTTTTCGATATTGAATGGCATATACAAGAATGTATCGGCTAAAGAAGCATTTCTTTTATAGTCTTGGTTCATATCAATAGGAGAGCCATATAGGATAATCGGGATAATAGAAGTGTCACAGGAGGTTTTTAATCTTGATTAATGTTTTAAATTTTATGATAAGGAAGGCTTTCCCTCCAAGTAACGATGATTAATTTGATTTATTCTTTTTGTTTTCAGGCATGATGAATCAGTCTAATATGTGAATATTTGAAGAGGGGGCGGTCTGGGTTTAAATAGAGTGCTATCGGAACATATCTCAATAGCTGTTTGCTTGTGTTTTATCATATACAAATAATCAACTAATATAAATGTCTTTCCTTCTTATGGATAGGAAATTGTATTTATGAAGTAAAGGTACTAAAAAGTAATAATAAATCAATTGATTTATTTGTGTAAATGTTAGGCTTACTGCTAATATACATGTTTTCTATGACTAATCACAAATAAAAGTTGTATAAAATATTTTATTGTTATATATTCTGCTGTATATGGGTGCTGATGATTTAGAGTGTGTGATTTGTGGATGAATTCTAATTGTTAAAATGGAGTGTGAAATATTGGTAACATTCTTAATCATCTTAAAAATGTACACTTAAATATTTTATAATCAATATGTTACAAGAAAGGTAATTTTAATGGAGAAACAAATAAGGAACAAAAATAGGAATTAAAGTGATTTCTCATTTTTCTATTTGCACTCTGTTTCTTTCTTTTCGTTTGTTTGCTTTCAGAGTGCATTCCGAGCAATTTTATCTGCTCTCATCATTCGAAGAATTTGCTCCTAACTTTAACTAACAAATTATTTGCAGCTCATAAAGAGAATACAAATTATTATCTCTTGAAGTTGTATTGCTTGTAGCAAAGATAATCTTTTTTGTACAGGCAGCCAAAAATGCCTGCCTATATTTAGTTTAATTTAGTTTAGCATATATAAGGCTAACAAACTAAACCAAACTGGATTTTCATATTACTTTTTGTGATTTTCCCATTCTACCCATACAGCCAAAAGAGAAGATAAGCTCTTGCCTCTTTTCTCTTTTCGCTGCGATACTCTTTTACTTCATAGCCACCTTTTACACACATCCGTACCGAGCAAACTCCCACATGCTCGCATATCAACTTTCGGTCTGCCCGATGGGAATTGTGTCGCAAAGGTATTTGCCATGTCTTTATTGTATGCAAGGTTGTAACCTGAAGGTTCACTACAAAATCTCCACGCTCCGCTTCGCAGAGGTAGTATTTTGTAGTGAAACCCTGCATACATAGCCATGCCATCTGTTGAAGCGACATAATTTCAATCAAGCCCGAAAGTAAGTGAAATGCTACAGGAGGGAAAGTAACAAACTTAAAACTTGGTATTTATGGCAAATTATGCAACCAACATTTTCCACGCAAGAACGGAAAATAAAACAGACCTCGACAAAATAGAGGCTTTCTTGGATGACACTTTCAGCGAATTTACCAATCGATATGGTGATAGTGTAGATGCAGAATTTTCCTCTCGTTGGGTGTATCCAGAAGAAGAAATCAAAAAATTGGTAGAATCGTTGGAGGACAAAGATAAAGTCTATATCAAGATTCTAACCTATGAATTTGAAGACGAGTACGTGAGCTTTAGAATATTCTCTCAGGGAGAATGGAAGGTCAAATTAGTAACTGAATGAGTAGAAGAAGATAAAGTAAAATTATGGTCTATCCTACACTTTGCTTATTCTATAAGAGACACACGGATGGAACGATTGTCGGTGATTTCGACAACAAAATCACTGTTCGTTTCATCTGTGGCAAAGAGAGATTATTAAATACTGTGATGAAGTAATTTTTACAATTTTACAACATAGAAACCATGACACAGATAGCAATGAAATTCGTCCAATGGGATGTGCCCGAATTGGAAAAACTGAAAGATAGCAAGGTTTACAAATTACGGGAACGTCTTGATAATGGCGACAAGTTGAGTCGGGAAGAAAAGAACTGGCTCACCCGCAATGTGAAAGAGTGCTGCCATTTCAAAAGAGGTATCGCTTTAATGGGCTACCGTTTTGACTTCTCCGATGTTCTCAAACGGTATTTCGTGAAACAACACGGACATATTGCCGAATATTATGCCATTGACAAAACCGCACTACGTTCTGTCCTATATGGTCGAATTGAAGATATAATCGAAGTACAATAAAAATCAAAAGAAGCATGAAAGTAACAATTGAACACAGCTTTTGCCCCTATTGTGACGAGGTAACTGAACTTTATTTCCGAATCATTAACACGATTCTTTTTTCTGGCAATGAGGCGGAATTGCGTGAAAGCATGAGACAGTTGGAGAAAAAAACTCCACTTGATGAATATTTCACATACGGTTACGGTGCACGACACCTTTGGGTTTGCCAGCGACGTCCCAGCGACAAAACCAAAATATTCGAGCATCGTATTATGATGGTTGAATTTCAATGACACCTTGGACAAATATCATCGACTGGCTGGAATGGAATCACCCATTTCAGCCTTACTTCCATTTTCCTTTTATAACTTTTTCTTTTGGCTGCGCCACTCCCTTTTGTAGAAACCAGCCATTTGCACAAAGCGAATTGGAAACCACTTTGTGAAAAGTCTGGTTCTTCCTGCCGTTTTTCCTTCCAGTTCCATTTTTTTTCGATGCGGATATCACTATCCTCCAAGGATGGCTACCTACGCTTCTGTCCACTCTTGGCTGACACATTCCTTATGCAGTGGCCTTTTTTCTGATTGGATGGTATTCTGTTTGTTACAGTCTCAATTCAAGCCAGGCATGTCTCGCTTTGGCTTTGCTATTCTTCACTGACTTTCGGACGGATGTCTCGCCTTTGTGCCGACATTTGGATTTGCTCTTTTTCCTTATCATTACCGGTTTACTTGTTTCCCATTTTCCATAATCGCTTTTTATCGAAGCAATCATCATTTTTCCTCTGCAAAGATAGTATGCCGACGGGAACGACATGGTTGTCTTGACCAATGGCGTAGCCGCTTCAATCTTCCTTTATCGAGCCTTCGATTTTACCTGTGGCTAAAAATAAAGCGTATTGACGCGCTATCCTTGGTGCATCCCTTAAACGACATCTACTTTTTAGGCAGTGTAAAAATTGATTTAATAACTTCTAAAAGCAATTCAACATGAAAAAGATTGAAAACAATTTCACAGTAACCGGATTCTTAGGTAAAGACGCTGAAATCCGAGAGTTCACCAACAGCAGTGTCGCACGTTTCCCATTGGCCGTAAGCTGTCAGGAAAGGAATGCCGAGGAAACCAACCGCATTTCAGCCTTTATGAATATTGAGGCTTGGCGTAAAAACGAGAATACTGGGTCATTCGACCAACTGACCAAAGGTACGATGCTCACCATTGAAGGCTACTTTAAGCCTGAAGAGTGGACCGACAAGGTCGGTGTAAAGCACAATCGTGTTGTTATGGTGGCTGTCAAGTTTTATCCTCCTATCGAAAAGGAGGATGTTCCTGAAAAGCCGGTAAAGCCCGTGAAAAAAGGCAAAAAATAATTCTTGCCTTATCATGAACAAAGCGACCTTTTGGTCGCTTTTGTTTTGCTCATGACCGGATTAATACGCATCATACTTTTATAAGTGGCTGTTGCGATGCCAAGCTCCAAATGAAATCTTCACCCGGTAATACTGTTATATTTAGCTCTACTTGATGAACAGGCAGATTACGATTTTCAATAGAAAAAAGAAGACTCTCTCAATTCCATACCTCTGAGCAGCTTTCCAGTCCCTCTTATAACCATATATTCTTCCCAAAAGTGAGGTTACGTCCGCCGTCCATTAATTTTACAGTGCGAAGTTAAGTCGGACGTGAACCCGCAAGGCGCGTTTCATTTGCAGTCAATGCCGTTCAAATGAAATCCTTCGGATGCCGCTTCCTCCTTGCATTGTTCCCTTCTTCCGCCTTGTGGTTTGCACGTAAAATCAAATCCCACCGGACGAGGTAAAAGCCTCTGAAGGGAAGGGAAAATAAAAAATTAGAATGTATGAAACAAATAATTTGGTCAAGTGATGCTCTATTGGATGAAACAGCAAGAGAGTATTATCAAAATTTCAAGCGAGAAGAACTGGACGATGATGCCTACAAGGTCAGCGATGAAGAGTGGTCGGACGAAGTGTATAATGAATTGGGGGATGAGCGGCAGAACCTAAACAAGGATGTCAATGGAGTCATTATTGCATTTGGAGATTTAGGATTGTGGAACGGACGCAAACAAGGCTATCAAATTTTGGGTGACAACATTGCCGGGATATTACAATCTACACAGTATGATGCAGAGTGGTACGGTGACGGCTACGATATACGAGGCCGTATGTCGCACCATGATGGCACGAATTATGTTTTGTACCGTGTCGCTGAAAATCGTGACGACGCAGAACGGATTGCCGCAAAAATCTACAACTATGAAATTGACGAGAATGGTTTTCGCCAAGTTACACGTTCCCTCCACCCCTATGTGGCCGCAGTGTATGGCTGGAAAACTCTACAGGACAACCTCGTTCAGGTAAAATAGCCTGTAACCTGTACTTAAACAAATGCCGTAACGCTTTCTCAAGAGGCTGTTACGCACTTGTGTTTTATGCCGTATATATTCTGCATAAAATGTGGTGGGAAACTATTCCTTTTTACACATTTATGAATGTTCCCGCCCAACTGTTGTAGGTGGCCGCTTGTGCCAGTTTCCTTTTTTAGACTCCGGCCCTCCTTTATAGCCCCATCCAGCTACCCCCTATATTTCTATCCCGCAAGCCTGGTTATTTCCCTGCAAAATTCGATTGCCGGCTGTCCGTCCTGTCAAGGACCGCTGACACTTGCTGCCGTAAAATCTTCCTCTCCGAAATATCGAAGAGTGTATTTTCCGCATCCTCCTTGCCCGTTCTGGCCGCCAATCCCGTGGGCAGAAAAATAATCAACCTTTCGGTACAGGAAGTATCGAAGGGAAATAAATAAAATATTAATCTTAAAATTTGAGGCATTATGACATTCAGAGAATTTATGTTAGAGAACGGTTATGAATTGCAAACAACCTTTTGGAATGATTTTTCCATTGCTGACCGATTTGGTCTTTCGGCGATACAGGACACTTTCAACCGTGCTTTTGAGGAGTGGAAAGAGAACTACAAGTATCTCACGGAACTGGTTTTAGTGCTTAACCATAAGATATGGCAGTATTATGAAACAAGGCCGGAAATTGCGACATTGTATAATACCCTTTGGGCACAAGCCAGTCAATATGCAATGGAGTATCTGAAAGATGACGAGCTAAGCTATTATTATGATGTAACGGATTAAATGTCCCAGCTACTCCCACAGGAACAAAAGAAAGCCGGCTTTTGTCGGCTGCTCTTTGTGGTCATTCCCTTTTTTATCACTCCGTTTTACCCTTGTATAAAACGAAATTATTTCGTTTCAGGCTGCTACCAGTCAGGACTTGTTTTTTCCTGTGCAAAGGTATTGCCACGGAAAAACATTCAAGTACCGCTACGCTATTTGAACACAATTTTTCAGTAGCTTTCCCGATTTTCAATCGCTCAAATGTCGTATACGCCCCATACCGCAACTGTAAAAATTCTGTCCAAATTCCTTGCCTGCTTTTCCTTAAAGGCAATCTTGAATGCACGTAAAAATCAAATCCCGACTGGAGAAGCCTAAAGGCTTCCGAAAAAAGGGAAAAAAAGAACATGATGTTTAATAGCTAAATTTTAAAAGTATGGAAATTCAATTTGTGATTGTTCGTTCAGAAAATGCAGAGTATTTGTGTCACAATGTAAATGGAACGTATGTGGATGTCAGCGACCCATCAACAGAATTTGTTTCTGGAGAGGATGATTTTCGCTTGGTAGAGCCGGACAGCTCCCTAACGCGGAAAGAATACGAGTTTCGTGGAGAACGCTTTTATCTCATGCCTCAATTTTATGGCAATGGCTGGTTAGCACTTACTTTGCAAAGTGTGGAAGATGAAACAGAGTATATCGTGCTATCCGTCAATTTGGAGAACATGGATGCACTCGATTTGCCAGACCGTACATTTATTGATGTGAATCATTATCCGGATGCAATGGAGTTTCTGGAGACAAATAATTTAGCGACCTATTCAGGTTACAAGCGTAGAAGCGGATTTGTGGAATATCCAATGGCGGTATTGAATCTTCCTTTGCTTTATCAGCACGCCCCGCAGATTTTCCAAGAGGCGAATATCGAATGTTTTTAAATGGTTTTTTGAAAGTATGGTACTGATGACTACCAAAGAGATACCGTATCGGTTAAATCCTATCGGTATGGTATCTTCTTTTGCCCGAAGACAGGTGGCATCCCCCTTTTTTACAGATTGCTCCGTGCCCACTTTTTTAATTTCCTTGTTTCCCTTTTATAGAAGCGTAACAGCCTGCTTCTCTTTTACAGCCCTTATGTAATGAATGTTGATGTTTCCTGTCGTTATCCAGACTTTCGCCCGGTCTTGTTTTCGTGTGCAAAATTACGGCGAACGAACGCTATCCAAGTATCGCTACGCTATCCGAAATGAAATTTGACGTAATCTTCCTAAATCATAGATTTCGGTATTCATAAAATTTCATTTCCGATTCCTTGCACTGCGTTCCTGCTTCGTCGTTTGGGACGCACATGAAAAACAACCCTTCCGGCAAAGTCAAAAGACTTGAAAAAAGGGAAAATAAAAAACTTAATTAAAAACGACAACGAGTATGACAATAGAAGAAGTATTACAGCACGATTTAAAATTCAGGTATATGTTATTGGGGCGTTTGCAAGCCGACTGTGAATATTATCTTGGCTTTGGAAACAAAAGTTCTCGTCGTTTGTGGGCTGGTTCTGAAAAGACACAAATTGAATACATGACGAAAATTCACGACAGCTTCCGAGAAAACGAAAAACCCGAATGGCTGACAATGGAGCAAATCAAAGAATACAGCAATGCTATGGAAGTAACACAAGAATAATTCAAAAAAAATACCGTAATGACCTTTAACGGAGGTGTTGCGGTATTACAGTATTACAAATAAGGGGCGGAGTTTGAGAACATACCCTCTTATAATTGAGAGGGTAATAATAGCCCCTCTTTTATAATTATATCATTCTATTCCTTTTTTATATTTCTGCAAAAGGAATAGCATTCTTCTTTTATATTAATTATTTTTCATTTTATCTCCCATCTATTCTTCATCCTATCACCGGTTTGGTTTTATCAGATGCAAAGGTCGGCTATCGCGCTTGATCCTGCTACTTGAAGTGTATTTCTTACAAAATTCTTCCTTCCTGGGCAAGAGTAATTTGGCAAGAAAAGTTGCCGTATGAAGCTGTATCGACATCCGTTTACCGCATCCATAAATCCCAAAACGGTTCAATCAGTAAAGAACCGACAATAGGGAAAAAAGTTAATAATAACCAATTCTTTAAGCATTAAAATCATGCCTAATTATGTAACAAACCGTTTAGAAATAAACGCAGACAGAGAAACAGTACAAAATGTGATGGATTTCTTAAAAGGAAAAACTGATGAAGACAGTACGCCTTGCTATATTGACTTCAACAACATTATCCCTATGCCAAAGGACTTACTGATAGAAGCGTCCACTTCTGGGGAATTTGGTATGCAGTATATCATAGCACAGCAACGTAAACCGTTCAATTCACAGGACGACCTGAAAGTCATTCAATGGATGGAAATTCAGGAGGAAAAAGTCAGGGAAGAAGCATTACAACTTGGAATGACATATCTGAGAAACTGGGGAAAATACGGTTATCCTACTTGGTATGAATGGTCTATTGCCAACTGGGGTACAAAATGGAATGCCTTTAATCAGAATTTTGAAGAACCGAACGTGCTTTGGTTTGATACGGCTTGGGAAGGTGTGCCTCTGCTTATCCAAACACTCTCCGAGATATTTCCGGACGTCGAGTTTCAATATGCCTATGCGGATGAAGACCTTGGTTCCAACGTGGGCAAAGGGACTATCCGAAATGGAGAAACCGACATGACATTCCCCGATAACGGAAGTAACGAAGCCTTTGAAATTGTCTTTTTCGTAAAACCGGGATTAGAGGAATACTTGGAACTGACAGACGAGGGGTATAGGTGGAAAGCCTAAACATCTCCGGACAGACAATATCCGACATGTATTCAGGGTATATCTCAACCGATATATCCTGGATTCCTGTTGCCGGAAGCTCCGTTTATATTTATTCCATTCCACTTCCTTCTTACAATTTCACGCCTCTTGAACCAGTCTTTTTTGACCGTATTTATCCCATCCCTTGGCTGGCCTACTTATCATCTTTGAAGCTGCTTTTACTGAAACCGCCAAACACGCCCTTCAAGAGCTTGCCGACAACCCAGAATACCAGCAATACAATTATAATATCTCCCATAAGTCTTACTTTTATAGTTTTAACAATAATAAAAATACAAAATAATAACCGAAAAACAAATATACGATCCTGATTATCTGAAAATTCTATCAGGAGCCACCTTCATTTGTTCCGTCCTCTTTCGGGTTCTGTTTGACACGCGGACCGCTGGTTTGGCCACGATCAAGTTTTACGCCATATTTATTGAGTATGCGCCAAATAGAACTTTTGCTGCTAAAACCGCTTGCAGCCCAAATGTCATCGAAAGAATGCCCGTTGATATACATATCCACGATTGTCTTATCTCGTTCAGCTTTAGGTAATACCTTCGGCACAGCCGGGGCTTTGATATTCTGGCGTAACTTCTCGACATGAGCGGAATATTTTCGTAGTGCGGCAATTTCTTCCGGAAATGCCCCTATTATCCACAACACATCGGCTGCTGTCGTACCGGGGAATAATTCACCGCGAGTATCAACTCTGTCATGAATGGATATGACACGTACAATTTTGATACGGCATAGTTCGATGAACGCGGCCAGTTCTCTTAAACCGCGTGCAGCATTGCTGAATTTGGATATGACTATTTCATCGCCCCTTTGAAGATTCGCCATAAGCTGTTTCCACATAGGTCTCAATGTTTCATGTTCAACTGTTTCCTCTACGATTTGTACACAACCGTATCGCTGCATCCATTCTCTCTCAGCATCAAAACTGTCATTATTTTCCTTGAATATATAGCCAACTTTTGCCATTTTAATATACATTGTTTTGATAACAAGTGCAAATATAGCACTTTCATTTTAATCTAAAATCATATCGTGGTAAAAATCTCGCTGAATCCTTTTTTTAGCTTTTTTTCTTGCACTTGTTTTCATTGATAATCATATTATTAATATGATACCAAAAATTATACTAAATGCGATATAAAAGAGCTTTTACAATAAAAATAATATATAGATTTGCATCGTTAAATATGAATTGTTAAATATGAAAATTTTAAAATCATACTACAAGACTCCATCATTTTTGACTGGAAGATGTATCGTTTCATTGGCCATATTGGGCCTGATATCATGCAGCGATAGAAATGGCAAATCATTGTCTGAAGCTACGAACGATCCTGCCGGAATATACAGGGAGTACTTATACAATATACGACGTCAGAAAGATTCCTCATTTCAAGTATTGACCAAGCATATCCTACAATGGCAAACTGTAAAAGACTCTGTTTTTAGGTATCTCCGGAATGATACGCTCAGCCACCCCCATTCCAATCAGCGTGAAGAGTGTATCAGACTGCATGATTCTATCCGCACTGAGTTCTCACGCTTAGCCCTCTCAAAGACGCGTACTTATCAGGAACTTTTGGCTCTCAAAGGAGAGTTCTCACCTTATAACAATGATGAGGAACTGCATCATGCCGCTGGAGAAATCCGCCCGTTTTTCAACTCACTGGATAATCTTCCGCTTCATAAGGGTAACAAAGAGGAAATCCTTGCGGCTTACCGCATGTTACTGACTCGAACTATCCGTAACGGCATACATAGCCGCAATGAACTGATTACTTATATCACTAAAGAAGATGCTATATTCCGTGCGTTCCTCTCTCACTTGCACGATTTCGAAGGTGAGAGTATGGCTGACATCACACGTGGTACTGAACAGTGTTGTTCGCAGATATTCTTTGCCGCTGAGAGAAAGGAGATTACCTATCGGGAGGCTATGCTTTATTTGACAATGCGCACCAATCGTCGCCAAATACAAAATATGCAGATTTGTATAGAAGATGTTCGGAACAAAAAAATCAAGACTTCTTCGCAAGCACATGCTTATATATGGATGCTTATCCACCCTTATACTTCACTGGACGGATTCTCTATGACATTGCTTTCCGATAAAGAACGGAAACAACTTGACAGGATGGCGGCACAGACACCTGTGGCGTTCAAAACCTTGAGCCGAATCCTGCAATCGGAAAGTGGTCAACTGACTGAACTGCCAGGAATGCTTATGGATGTTTTCATACAGACGCTCTAACAATATAAAAAAATGAATATGTTACGACATTTTTTCAATGACTTTATGACATTTGTCCCTCTGCAACTACCGCAACTACTCGATGTGACGACAATGGAGGAAGCACAATTCTACGGTGACTACGCCCTACTGAGCTTCCCGCTACGCGACCCTTACGATTTGGAGGAAGTGATGGATCTGTTTGAGGACGATATGGAGCTTATAACTCTCTACCACCACATCCCCACGCACGCTGACAAATTCGGGCATAGCACCTGTGCATACTCCAACCCGGCATTTGGACAGATGTTCAAGATGAATTGCAAGACAGATGCAGACGGTAAGGTAAATAGCATTCTTGTCACCATCTATGATTCTCTTGAGCAGATGTACGGCGAGCTGTGCCTTGATTTGGATCTTCATTCCAAAAGTGGCACATTCAAGTATAAGAAGAACAAAGACGATCTCTTGTTGGATTTCCTTTAATGGTCATGTTATGCGGGACACACTATACCGACAAATGGTTTATTGGATTAGGGAATACCGGACATGGATAGAGGTTGTTGATGACAATTTCTATAAGGAGTATGCTTTGTCAAGAAACGGATATATCAATTACATTGTTTCCCGCACGTTGGTACTGCGGGCTTACAAAGACAAAGGCTCATACGCCAAAGGCATGACATGGACAATTCCGGAACATAAACTGGATAAGGCATTGGCAGCCTACCGTAAGCAGGAGCATACGTTCAAGCAACGTATTAAGAAAGCAGCGATATACCTTTCACCGAGGGACGCCGAAGTTATCATCCTATTGGCCACCCACAATATTGTCCAATTAGAGTTGATGATATCCCCCATTCAAATACGCGAGAAACCCTATTATTTATGATTTGGAATATACTACAACTTATCTTCTGTATAACGCTTTTCGTATTGCCATTAGCATTGTACAAAAGCCACCGTTCTTTTATGGTAAGGTTCTACGATGCTATGATGCACAGTGTAAAGGCTCGTAAACTATATGTACAGGTCGTATTGATTCTGCTATTGCTCTTCCACTATGTTTACATCAGCGGACATGTTGGCGAGTTCGGTGTTTTTCTTTCAACTGCTATCTGTGTCACTATATATTCATTTAGGAGAGCGGACAGATTGTTAAGAGGTTTATGTGACCGACCATGTATGTTTGTCATACTCTCATTGGTGGCTTTGGCCATCAGTTTTGTTCCACACTTGTACACAACGGCGGTAACTGCCGCCTATCTTCTTTTGGCTGCCCTGTTCTATCCCTCTGTTCGGGTTATGACCGAATTTCAGGACATAGGCATAATCTCTGAATGGATGAAATTCCCCAGACTATTAGCCGAAAGTTATTATGACCATCATCACGCGATATTGCCGCAAGATGCGGATAGCGGCAACACTGATATATCCGCACAATAGTAATAATTAAAAAATGAAATGAAAATGAAAACCAAGCAGAAAATAGCTGTCCCTATATTGGCAGACAGAGAAGTATTTGACTACCTCAAGGAGAAAGTCGGTGAACGAAAAACAAAGACAGAAGCCTTCTGTGATTTATTGGATAAATCTTTGGCAGGTTTTGTTTCCCCTTTTTTAAGGAACAAAGGCTACGAACTTCAACCCAACCAGTGCCACGTGACTGTTTCTGACCTTTCATCGGAATGGCATTGGCATAGGGCTACTGTCCGTTCTTTTTTGGATGTAATGGAAGAGTTCGGCTTGTTGAATCGCATCCGGCTTTCCAAAAGCGTCATCATTACCATGACTGTGCAAACCAGCCAATCCACGGAGTCTTGCAATGGACAGAAGAAGTTGAACCTTGCAGAACAGCTACGTGAGGCATTGTCCGATTGGATAATCGGCAAAGTGTCCCTTGACGAGATCGGAATCAAGTGTGAGCAACTTGTTCGTCGGGCAATGGATGAAGCTGGCATATGCGATAGCTGCCCATCTCCGGACAGTATCATTCGCATCAATCCGGCAGCGGATGATGATGAACGAGCTGTCAAGATTCGTATGGTAGCTTTGGAGTGCATTACATTTGCCGCTATACAACGGGCACTGCGTAAGTCGAGATTCGATGACAGTGCAGAGTTTATGGACTACTTCCGATTGGAATTGTATGGGGACTGGACAGGACTTATTGCAACTTCGAAAGGTATTGCCGGGCTTATTCTTGATGTAGATAGGGATGAAAATTCCGATTATGATGAAGATGACAGGGAGTTCCTTAAAACGCTTTTTAAGCCTTTTCTGGCATTTGCGGCAAAGGCACAGGAGGCAACGTATCAGATTGGAGGTTGAAAACAGAATGTATAACCGCAACAATCCACTTTTGTATCCAGTGAAGCCCCCCTGCCAGTTATAGAAGGCATCCGGGCTTGCCCGCCTGCCACGAACAAAGGGAAGGGGGAGCCTAATACCCCACCTGCCTGACGTTGGTGGGAAGGGTGTCCGAACAAGCAGCAAGCTGGGACACGGTAGATTGTCCGAAACAATATGAAAAACGTATGGCAAATCAAAAACAGGTACTCGACGTGCAGGTGTCGAAAGGGATTACCACCGCCCAAAGTAATGAACATCTGCGTGACCGTAGTGAAAAGGCAGAGAAGTACGCTATGAGTAAGGGAAATTATGATCCTACGCGTAAACGGCTGAACTTCGAGATTGCGCCCGGAGGTAAAATACATCCCATCGACACAAGCCGTAGCATTCCCAAACGGATGGCGGACATATTAAGTCACCGTGGAATCAAAGATCCTAATGAGGGGCTGCTCGAACCAAAATACCGCACGGTGGTAAATATCATCTTCGGCGGTTCACGGCAGCGAATGCAGGAACTTGCTTTCGGTACGCAACAGGTGGACTTTGAAAAAGGTGCGGACAATACCCGCATCGAACGGAAGCGTGACATTGAACGCTGGGCCAAGGATGTTTATTCATTCGTTTGTGGCAGATATGGTGAGCAGAACATCGCTGCATTCATTGTACATCTGGATGAATTGAACCCGCATATCCACTGTACGCTTCTGCCAATCAAGGATAGTCGCTTTGCGTACAAGGAAATCTTCGCCGGTAAGGATAAGTTTGAATATAGTGCAAGAATGAAACAACTTCATACGGACTTTTTCGCAGAAGTCAATACAAAGTGGGGAATGTCAAGAGGAACAAGCATATCCGAAACGGGTGCACGGCACAGAACGACTGAGGAATACCGCCGAATGTTGTCTGAAGAGTGTACAACAATCGAGGATAATATCAAACTCCATCAACAGGTATTGGGTGAACTTCAATCAGACATCCGGTTGGCAGAACGCAGAGTCAAAGGGCTTACGACAATGGTTAGCAATCTTGAAAAGCAGAAAACTGAAAAAGAAACCTTGTTATCGGCAGCCGAGTACAATTTAAAAGAAAACAAAGGCAATGCGGCAGAATTGGCAATCCAAATACAAATGTTGGAAAAAGAGCTGCAAGGAATCATCAGACAACTGGCAGACAAGCAGGAAAAGTTGCAGACGGCTGACCGGCAACTCATCGAACTGAAAAAGGATATGGGAGCCATTGAAGAACGTACCGAAGAACTCAAAGAGGAGGCCTATCAATATTCCCGTGATGTACATTCCAAAGTGGATAGCTTGTTTAAAGACGTCCTACTGGAGAGTGTAATCAGCGAGTATCGTAACGCATCGGCACAAATGAATGTTTCAGAACGGCAGCTCTTTGACGGTTCACTGGTACAGTCTATCGCCGAGCGGGGTACGGAAATCATGCACTGTGCGACAATGCTATTTCTCGGAATGGTAGATGATGCCACTACATTTGCCGAATCACATGGTGGTGGAGGCGGAGGGAGTGACCTCAAATGGGGACGTGACGAGGACGAGGACAATCGAGCATGGGCACTTCGCTGTATGAGGATGGCGAGCCGCATGATGCGCTCGACTATCGGCAAGAAATCTAAACGGTAAATGGCATACGCCTTACACCAGATTAAAAGTATAACTAATGAAATCATTGGAATATGACGAAACAAATTATTTTCATCTTCGCTTTGCTCTGCACGTTGCAGGCACAAGCAAGTGTACAACCCGTACAGAAGGACACTGTACGACACACTATTCATTATGAAGTAGCGGAATTGCTTCAACCGATGCAGCCCGTCTATCTCAACGGGGTGCTACTTCCGGCATCTCGAACCGGCAACTGGTTTGTTAGCATATCCGGAGGTGCGACAGTTTTTCTTGGTACACCTCTCGGTTGTGAAGACCTTTTTGGACGAGTGAAACCTTCGTACAGCCTCGCCGTCGGCAAATGGTTTACTCCTTTGGTCGGCGCAAGGGTAAATTATAGTGGCTTGCAGTTTAAGGATGCACAATTATCTACGCAGGACTACCATTATATCCATGCAGATCTCCTGTGGAATCTCCTTGGACGCAGATATGCCCGACAGGAACAGGTACGTTGGAGGCTTGCACCCTTTATGGGTGTCGGTCTGCTACATAACGCCACCAACGGGAACAATCCCTTTGCGCTTTCTTACGGCATACTAACACAATACCGTATTTCCAAACGGGTTAGTGCTATGCTGGAACTCTCTAACACAACTACATTCCAGGATTTCGACGGATATGGCTATCCAAACCGTCTGGGCGATCACATGCTTTCGCTGACTGCCGGATTCACCTTTCATCTCGGTAAGGTCGGCTGGAAGCGCGCGGTGGATACGGCACCATACATCCATCGGAACGAACTGCTTGTCGATTATGGCAACTTCCTTTCGGAGGAGAACAGTCGTTATGTGGGACGTCACAATCAAGATAAGCGAACACTCGTGGAATTAAAGAAAATTCTGGAAATCGAAGGACTACTCGATACATATAGCCATATCTTTGACAACGACGATATAACCGGATGCAGATATCCTATAAATAATTATAGCGGTTTGAACTCGCTTCGTGCAAGATTGAAGCATAGCTATTGGGACGGGTCGTCACCTCTTGACACGACTATTCTTCAGACAGAGAATGGAAAGCCATCATATAATTACACGGCTTCCCGAAATGTGCAGTCCGCCCATCAGGACACCCTCGCTATGGATTCCACGGTTCTTTCATACGCTGATGGAGAGTGCATCGGTACACCCATCTATTTCTTTTTTGCTCTCAATACGACACATCTGACGGATACCTCACAGAGGCTTAATCTTGACGAACTGGCTCGTGTAGCTAAGAAATACAGTTTATCCGTGAGGGTAACTGGTGCTGCTGACAGTTCTACAGGAACATCAAGTATCAATGATTCTTTGAGTATATCGAGAGCAGGTTTTATTACCGCAGAACTGGAACAACGTGGAATACCAGCCAAGCGGATTATCAGAGTTAGCAAAGGTGGAATTGCCGACTATACGCCCGTGGAAGCCAACAGACATACGAAAGTGGAGTTGTTTTTTCCAAAAGCGAAATAGAAATTTCGCATAATTGATGTTTAACTTTGTCATAATCAATGAAGCCTCTCCGCTGTGAAGCGAAGAGGCTTTTTCGATATGGTACACGTGAAGTTCGCCATTTTCCTACTGTCAGAACCAGAATGAAAATTATTTCGATGCTTCGAGTGACTCTTTTCTGAACTGTTTGAGAAGTTTTTCAAGTTCAAGTGATACTTTGCGGGCACGAGTTCCGGCAGCTTTGTTGCCTTTCTCCATCTGGAGGTTGGCATCTTTTGAGAATTGATCGAACAATTCACAGATTTGTGTAAATGTTTTTTCCATTGTTATGTTCTTAATATTATATAATACGCTGGCAAAGATAGCAAAAATATTTTTTTAGGACTTATATTAGCTCTGTTATATATTTCGCCTATAATATGATACCCCTTTTTATGTTTTTCCATTCTGAGTATTCCCTTATCGCACCATCGGCAAATCTGGCCGAAGAGATTTTATATGCAAAGGTACAGCGTCCGGACGATTGTCAAGCACCGCTATGCTAACGGTTCCTGGATATTTTACGGCAGCCTTCCTCAAATCAAAGATTGACTTTCAGTCCCCTTCTCATTGCAAGGTATAAAAGGACAAGCCTGCTTCTGCTCTTACATTCGAAGGTTGGGTATTCCGTTCCATTCCATTTACTGTTTACTTGTCTTATCGCCCTTATTCCACTGTTAATCCTGCATAAAAATCAATCCCCGGCAAGAAGCCGAAAGAGCTTCAAGCAAAGGGAAATAATAAATCAAAGAATATGGGAAAATACGATTTTATCAAGTTGGGTAATCTTCTTTATTGGCATGACCCAGATAGTGGTCTGTCTAATGGGGTTTACCAAGTGGCTTCTATTCCGGAAAACATTGAAGAGGATAGCGTTATTTTGATTGCATCTGATACTTCGGAAGCGGAGGTTTTTCCTTCTGAATTATCACCGATACATACCGGTAGAAGTCATAAAGAAGACTTTTTGCGTTGGAAAACAGAACGTGAAGCTGAAGGTATTGAGTTTTACGACCACCTTTCCAAGGTGATGGATACGGAAAACGACTTGAGTGTGGGAGATATGGTGGCGTTTACAAACGATTATGGAGTGATATTTGGACCTTGTGAGGTCTTAGCTTTTGGGAATCTCTGTAATAGTGGCAGATGTGTATATATTGACAGTGATTCTTATTGGTTTCCTAACCGTCCCGACCAACTCACCATCATGAGAGGTGCGGAATGACAATAACATATCCACCTGTAGCCAAAGCGGGTGGATAGCATTTCCTTGTATTGTATATTCAGCCCGATTACTCTTATAGCCATGCTCCACCGAACTCCCACAACCGGTCCTATTCCTTTTTTACTCGTCGTACTCCGTTTCTAAACAGTATAACACATTTATTGGCCTGACATTCTTGAAATTCACAACGGAAACAGCTTGGTTCCCGTGTGATGAAACACTTGAACTGGTATGTGAGAAATTCCCAACACTATGTTATTTCTATCAATCGGAAGAGTCGGGTCTGGCGGAGTACTGGACAAATGACCAAGAGAGTAAATACTTTCCCGAAAAGTACATTGCAGACCTATGTACTCCAGACGACAAATGGTACAAGGAATATTTTGTCAACCAGACAGAAGTATTCAAGTGGTTTGAGGTGATAAGCGGTCAGTCTGTCGAATCAATAACAGAAATTCTTGCTATTGCCGAACAACGGAAAGATGAAAACGACAATTCTTTCTGTAACATCTATGAATATGCCGCAGGCTAAGACTAATCCGATGCAGAAAACGAAATGACGGTATGCTGACAGCGTGCAGCGAACTATCATTATCCGATAAGCTTCTCTGATTTGCCATGCAGATTGGGGAGACTTTGTCGCCTTCAGTCCTTTTATACAGTCTCAGAGTGCTTCTCCAGTCTTTTATATTCTTCCAATCCGGATATTCTTTATATCGCACATCGGCAGTTCTTATCTGAGAGATTTTGTATGCAAAGATACAGCTTTAGAATGGTCGTCAAGTAACGCTGCGCTAACAGTTCCCGGATACTTGTGGCAGCCTTCCGCATATCGAAGATTTGGGTATTCCACTTCATTCCATCCACTGTTTACTTGCCTTATCCATCCTTTCCTTGCTGTCAATTTCGCATAAAAATCATTCCTGACAAGAAGCCGGAAGAGCTTCAAGTAAAGGGAATAAAGTTTAATCATTTAAATTTCAAAATTATGCACAGCCGAATTTTTCAGATTTCTAAAATGTGGATAGAAAAAGAAAACTATCTGAATGAAGACACTCTCCAGCAGGGAGATGGCAGTTTCTATGACTATTGTGCGGAGATAGATGACGAAAAACGTAAGGAAGATATTCGTTATTTGGTCAATACTGCTCTACCAAAAGGCATGTTCGAACTTGTAGGCGACGACACCATGCGCTACATTGGTGGTGTGGAACAATGGAAAGAGAATTTTGTGACTAACATCCGTAAGAAAGCTGAAGCTATTACAACCGAAAACATGTTGGAGTTTGTAGGTCCTGTTTATCAACTTGAAAAGGCATTGGAAAATCCATTGGATATTGCGTATCATTTCTATTTGGACGGAGATGGATACCAATCATTTGCCGAAAAATCTTTTGCATTTATGGAGTTTGTCTGTACGCTTGAACCGGGAACGATACTTTATATTGGAGGAGTCATCGACTATCACTTCTGATATTCCATATAAAATTTTTACGCAACTATATACTTTATTGTACCAACGATTGTGTATAATGACTGGTTGGACTTTAATGTGCCAATCTGCGACTTAGCAGATTGGCATTGTTAAAGCCACATCAGCTTATTATTCTCATGACAAACAATACAATTGCACGCGTTTTGCCTTTACACTGGTATCACGGAATATTTATAGAAAATCCACAAGCCCTTCTTGCATATATCTTCGAGCTTTTTCTTCCTCTTCAAGGGTTAAATCTCTGGAAATTTCCAGAAAACTCGCCCAGAATAGTGTTGACAATTTACCATATGCTTCATCTGATATTTGTTCGCCTTCTTGGAGTGATTTCATCCACTGTTGGTTCTTTTTTATAAACCCAATTGGATTTGTGAAAGAAGAAATATCCTCCCATCTATCATAGTTTAACCCTTCTGAAAGAGATTTCTTTTTCAATATATCATCACACTTTCCTTTGCAACAATAATATGCTTTTTGATAAACATCTTTTCCATTTGATGATTTTTGATTTGCTAACCATGTAACAAAAATTCCCATAGAATCTTTTTCAAGTAAATTTTTACCGCAGCACTCACATAAAATTTCTACTTTTTGAAATAATTTTCTGTTTTCCATAATGTTTTGTTTTAATGAATTATACAAAGGTAATGAATTTGTTTCAATAAAAATACTATAGATGCATATTTTGAAGTAAAAAATGGAGTATGCGCTTGTTTTTATTTTGAAGAATGATTCGATTTGCCGATGATTATAACCGAACAGTTTATCAAACACCTATTCTACTTGCTGAAATAGAATCACACGATTAAAAACATTTTTTTACTATTCTGGCTCCGGTGTTCTTCTTGTTGGTAAACGGTAATAGCTTCTTTTTATCAGTTAAGTCTTTCCGGTTTATTATTTTCCTTTTACTCTTTTATTATAATAACAAGACTTATAGGACAAAATTAGGGTATGCCAGTTTCCCAGCATACCCTACTAAAATTTTGCATACATAATTCGATTAAGTATTTTATATTGCACAAACCCCATAAAAAGTGTTAGTAGCATCTAACTGTTCTGGAGATGACCAATTAAGCCCATCATCCGAGGTTGTAATATATCCACCACCGTCATAAGTTCCGCATCCCACTACGATTTTTAAAGCCACCCGCAACTCAAGCGGGTGGTTATCATCTTCCTATATAACAGTCCGGTTACTTTTATAGACCATGTTCTGCCGAACCTCTGTTACCAATTCACAGCCTCTTTTACCGATTCTATATTACCTGTTCTAATTGTATTACATTCTCACAGTCCCGACATGCACCATTGTTTGTTTCGTGCGCAAAGGTACGGTGGCAAACGATGTTCAAGTACCGCTGTTGCTACCTGAAATGAAATTTGACGTAACCTTCCGCAATCACAGATTCCGGTATTCATAAAATTTCATTCCGGTTACTTGCTCATAGTTCTTGCATCCACCGTTGAAAATGCACATGAAACAACCTCTTGGGTAAAGTCGGAAGGCTTAAAGAAGAGGGAAATAAAAAACAACTTAAAAAAATAAATGCAATGAGAACTAAAACACTCTACAGATGCGATGCACAGAAAATAGACATCAGTCGTTTCCCTAACTTTCACATAACAGGAAGTATAACCGGAATGAAGAAACTCTATTATGGCAAGAATGCTCTATTGGTACGTTGCGGAAGCTGGATTTACAACGTGTCAAGTGAACCCGAAGTTTATTATAATATAGCACATTAGTAGTATGAAAAAAGGTTATAAAAAAGATTTTCAGAGTTGGAAAGGTATAGTAACTCTAAAATTACTTTGCTGCAATATAGCAGCAGGTCGTTTTGATTGGAAGAAATATTGTACGCCACAGCCTTATTGTGGTCAGGAGATTTGCGTTATACCGCTACATTGTTCTTATGGACAGATAGGCTACACTGTGTATTTCCCTTATTCTGATATGCCGGAAGTGGAATACGATTGGGAAATGAACAAATTAACTATTGACAAAGAGAATTGGGAGAATTATTTACAGAATTAATATTAAAAATATGGCACAGAATTTTTATACCAAATGGCAGAACGCAATCCTTGCAGATGCAGGAGTCTATGTTTCAAAAAAATACCGCAGTTTCCAAACGGCCTTAGTACGTGAGATTTCCAAGTACGCAACAGCCGTTGGCGCAAAAGTAACATTCAACTTAAAGGGGCATTATAATACCTCTTGTTTCATAGAACGTAACGGTAAATTCGTTTACATCAGTCACTCTTCCGGTTTGTCCCGAATGGGTAGCGGTGTAAAAATAGAACTCGATTCTTTCTTAATCCGGACAGCCCAACACGCGAAAGATTACAGAGGGGGACATAATCAGTATTGCGATATAACAAATTTACAGTCTATGATAGATAATTTGTTAGAGTAATAAAATAAATTCAAGAAAAGGTACGGAGCAAACAGCTCCGCATCTTTTTCCGTTTTATCGGCGCATTCCGCCGCTGTACTCTGCTTCTTGTAGCTCTTCCCGGTATTCCTCCATATTATTCAGCTTTTCGTTCACGGTTTGCAGGTTGGCATCCAACGAAGCATTATGGTCGTATGGGAAACGATGTTGTGCGACAAGTCCCGCATTAGTAACCGGCCCGATATCTATCATGTCGGATTCTTTATTATAGCTGACATACAGCACATCACCATTCGGCATTTCAAATGCAGGAATCTTTTGTTGTGTCATGATAGCGAATTGTTCCGCAGCCATCTCCTTGGCTACCCCTTTTAACGTATCTCCAGCATGTTCGATACCATAACGCCTGATATGGTCGCGTACTTCCTTTTCCGTGAATTTCAGCATCACTTCATAAGTTCCCCCGACACTCCCATTGTACACCACAGCAAAATCCTTGTCCTCAATCAAAAGATTGTCTCCTCGGTTCTGTATGGGAGAAGAATAAGTATATTCTTCGTTAATGCCGTTACCGTCATAATACTCCTTGGCGAGAGTCAGCAGTCCTTCGTAGTCCCCCTTATCCTTGAATGCGTCCAACCGCATCGTGTCATCGGTAAGCTGAAGATAGGCCACGGAAGAATAATACACTTTTTCTTTCGGTGCTACTGTTTGCTCTTCATCAATGTTCTGCTCCAATTCCAGTGCAATCTTATCCACCTTTTGGGTAATCAGAGAAGCCGCTCTTTTCACATCCAACAGAGTTGTCTTGATGAATTGTGGCGATTCCTTCAATTCGTCGAGCCATCCTTTGAGGTAGGCACAACTGTCCTCTTTTATATGTTTCGTCATGCCGTAACGTTGGGCAACCAATGCGCTACCTAACTCGGCTACCAATTCTTCGCGCGCATACTCTGCCGAGCCGAAAGTTGTCGGCTTGATACGGTCGAGAACTCCTTCCGCACCGGTCGAGTGTGTCATCTCATGGAATAGTGTTCCATAGAACGCCTCTCCAGATTTGAACTGTTCCTTTTCCGGCACAACGATTTCATTTCTCGATATAGAGTAGTAAGCGTTATCCTGATGCTGTGGTTTGATCGGACAAATCCACAGATTGTCCTTTATCAGCGCATCGACGGGAGCGAAGCTGAAATACTCTCCGTTCTCAATCTTCGGTAGCGAATACTCCTTTTCGAGTTTTTGCCACAGCTCCGGTCTTGCCTCCTGCAAGTTGGTCTGTGACACGTTAAAGACTCGGAATACCTGCATCTTAGGATAAACATTGTATTCCTTCTTCTCGTTATCAGATAGTTTTTTGTAGTCATCATACTTAATCTTCTCACCAGAATCCTTGTGTATGCAGGTAAATGTAGTCAGCATGATTGGGAATGATTTCTCTCCACGAAGTACAGAAACACGAGGTTTCTCCTGATTGTCCTTATCGGATTTGTTGAGTCGTTGTACACACTCAAAAGTGCAGAAGCGTGGAATCTTGTAACCTTCCTTTTCACAATGTATAAGCAACATAATGGCATTCATGCCATTATACTCGCGTCCGGAAAGATTGCAGGGCCATTGTAACGCTCCTTCCGTGAACCATGGCTTTCTCCAATCCTTACGGATACTCTCGATTTTCTCAATCATCATTTCAGCGAAGAGGTCTAATGCTTTATCTTCGCTGTTCGGCCCGTCCGTGTGCTGTTTTTTATATCCGGCCATATCCTTTACTGATTGGAATTAGACGAATCTGCTACATACTGTACAAGTTCTTCCACCTTGCATGAAACATTCAGCTTCCCGTTATATGCCGAAAGGGCTATTTCACCTTTGGCATCCACTCGCACGCCCGGCTGTAACCATGCTTCGCGTTCTTTGCCAAAACAGAAAAAACGTACCCATTGGTATTCAAATCCATCCTCTACTTTCTCCGTACTGAATGCCGAGAACATTGTGTAAGGCTGGTCTTTCTTATCCCTTTTTTCCTCGATATGCTGCCCGACCTTACCTCGAAATACCAATTCGCCCTTGACCGTATCTTTCGCATCTGCCGTAGCTGTACGAATTTCGTTAATAAAAAGATTGAAATAAAGTTTGTCACCACGGTGTTTGAGATACATTGTCCCCGAAACCTCGATGCGGGAACCATTTCGATATTTGGAAACCTCCTTTCCGGCAGTATCTTTGCTGACATCCACCTCAATAGGCATAGTCTTCCCGTCAGTGTCAGGGATCATTACTCGAAGAGGAAAAACCAGGAACGTTTTCCCTTCCTTATTGGTGCGTATCGACGCATCACGTCCGATAACGCCACATACCGTAACATTACATTTTATCATTTCTATTGTCTTTTAATGTGATACATAATCACCCGACAACTGTGTTGCCATGATTTGTTGTTGAACTGCTAAATCATTGCTCTTAATCGGGTGCTCGTATCATTGCCCAGATCAGCCATCCGGCAAGGAACAGTTGAACGCTCACGATAATGAGCGTTGCTACCCAGCCGAAGAGTTGGTAGCAGAGCAGGACATACAAGGCAAGGTAGGACAGTCCGAACAGACATCTGCATAGCTGTATCATCACGCATTTTACCATATCGCCACGCCTCTATCTTTTTAGGTTCTCTGTCTGTCCCTGCTGTTGGGACATCCCTTGTTCAAAATTCTGTGAAGCCGCTTCCGAGAGGATAACCGTATTCAGCATACCGGTTACACGTATCCTTTTGGCTTCTTCTGTGAGAGTATTGTTATTCAGTGTTGCCGACAGACGGCTTAACTCCGCAGTAGTCAACTCACGTGACATACGCAGTTCTCCATTGTTCACTCGCAGAATAGCCTTTCCATTTTCACTGATTGCCAGTTCGCAGTTTTTCATGCCCGGTAATAATGATTTCAGATTGATGCGTCCACTATCCATTTGTTTGGATATGGCAGTCTTTTGCTCCTCCTCGTTCTTGTTGTCGATTTGTACGGCCAATAGCATAAGGGAACTAAAGGCTGTCATCGCCATCTCTACTATAGGGTCATTGCATCCTGACATTCCCACACCGCTATCCTCTGACGAAAGCAACTTCTTCATCCATCCGTCGGGCGAAAGGTTTTTGCCGGCGGCATTCTCTTCTGTTCCTTTATATCGGGTGAGCAGGCTGTTCCCGTTGTGCAACACTTCCAATTTGATATTACCTTTCTGGGCGATTTCAGTCAGATAAGCCGCAGGGTCGATGTCACGCTTTGTTCCGTCTGCATAGAAGTTTGTCACGCCGAAATGTAGATGTTCGCCCGTTGTACGTGTACCTGTGTTGCCCGATGTGCCGAGCTTCCCACCGGCTTGTACTACATCACCGACCTTTACAGTAACCTCCTTAAGGTGCATATAAGTACATTGTACCTTGCTGCCATCCGTTCGGGTATATTCCACAGTCAGCGATTTCCCACCGGGCGTGTTCTTATTCTGATTCACAGCCACCACCTTCCCGTTGTTCTCAGTAGCCAGTACCGCATCGCCATTGCAACGGATATCAATTCCCTTGTGCATCTGTTGTTTCGTGTTGTCCATCGGATCTTGCCGCATACCGAAAGGCGAGGTAACAAAAAGAAACTCTTCACGCTCTACCGGGAATGAGTACTTCGCACCATACTCTGAATTTTCAGACGTTCGGAGAGGATTATGTTCCGTACCGAACCGCTTACCCTGTGTCTCCATTTCCTGCATCACCAGTTTGTCATACTGCTGTAAGCCATTTTGCTCTATAATCCGTTGCAGACTCTCGGCATATTCTCCGCCTGTGGCATAACCGGCCTGTTCGATATTTTGTGTCCAACCCTTGTAATCGTCGGGCGAAAGTGCAAAACATTGGGCATAGCGGCTGTTTTCTTTTAAAAAACGGGAGTGGTGTTCGTATGAATCACCCACACTGTCATAACTGCAAAACTTCTCATTCGGCTTATCGTCAGTATATATACCATACCTTCCTCCTTCGGCAATCCATGCAGGCGTAGCCTTGATGCCAAAATGATTGTTCTCATTCTGCGCCAAACGGCTTTGCCCGTTGGAACTTTCCAGTATGCCTTGTGCCAACGTCACGGATGCGGGGATTCCGTACCGGCGCATCTGCTCCATAGCATACTCTGCATATTTCATTGCGTATTGTTGGTTCTTGCTCATTTCCTTACTCCTTATCTATGAAAACCTCTGTGTGTTTCTTGTTCCTCCATGTCACTTATAGCAACCCGTGCCCCGGCACGGACGAGCTTAGACAGATAGTTGTCGAGCTGCTCCGTTGAAAATTCCGTTGAAGCCGTAATGTCCCCTTCCGGATACTCTTTTAGGGTTATGCCCAATATCTTTGCACCCTGTACCGCATCTTCGTTATAGAGCCGATAACCATCTTTCGTGCGAAGCAGTTGCAAGGCATCGGGATGATTCGCTTTAAGTTTGTCCCACAACTGCCGTTCCTGTGAAATACCCTTGTTGTCTGATTCCGTCCGTTCCTGCGCTACCGTTTCTATCGGCCACAACTCTGCTTCTTTCTGTTGTTTCTCTCCGGTGTGTGCCTCCTGCGATTGTCCTTTTTGTAGTACGTCTGCGAATAAGGTAGCTGCCAAATGACGTTTGTAGCTGTCACGCTCTTCCGCTATCCACATCCGCTGCCACTGTTGCGGAGTGACACTTCGGGCAGGCTGTTTCTGCCCATCAATAGTTGCGACGCATTGTATGCCGTCTTGTTTGGTTTTGAAAACCGAAACACGCTGAATACGGTTCAAGTCTATTTCCGGCATTTCGCTGCTGAACAAATCCACCTTCAGGTCAGGTTTGACCTCGGCCAGCGCATAATACTTGTGCGCCAGTTCCATCCGAACCTTACCGATGTTATCCATTGCTTGCTTGAGTGTTGAAAAGAAGCGGTTTATATCTTCTTTATCAGGATAGATGCTATATCCGCTCTTATTTTCGGGTTTGATATAAAGTGCCCATCGTTTCTTATCATCTTGAATCATCTCTACGTGGTCAAATCCGATCTCATTCGCCTGTTTGACCGCTGACGCCACGTCCAGTGTGGAGAGCTTCTCCATTGCCCAATTCTTCAGCCGGGCCAGCATAATCATCTTCTCGGCAAAATAACTGTCATCGGGTCGATAACCTAATGCACCATCCGTATTGTAGAAGCGTACCTGCTCGATTCCATCTTTCTGCAACGCTCGCATGATACGTCCCTTGTTCATTCCCGGTATCTCGTTATCTACCTCTGTAGAAGCCCCTGCTGGAAGAATTACATCTGCGGTTTTTGCCTGTGGGTCAATAACAAGCACAATTTTTTTCGTTTCTTTATCCGGATGCTGCCGAATCTCGTTCGACACAAAATAATGTTTGGGCATTTGCTCCTGCATGGTTGAAGTGTCCCGCCGGTTGCGCATGGTGGCGTATTCGATTTTCTCGCCCCGTTCCGCTTTATTGATTACTTCGATGGCATTGTTTACGTCACTTTCGAGAGCGTCCATCAAGTTCGGGTTCTCTTTCAGCTCCCGGCACCAGTATTCCACTGTCTTCAGACTTTCTTCAGACAACCGTGCTGGCAACCCCAGTTCCAACATTTTAATCCCTGAAGCCAGTTCCACTACCAACCGTTCCTGTCTGACAGCATCCTCCGAAGGAGCCACACCGTTCTTCATCACCATACCTTCACGCGCTAACCGTTGTTGGTGTCCGGTAGCACTCACGATTTGCCGCAAGGCTTCCTGTATATAGTCGTGATAATGTCTGAACTCTCTTTGTCGCGGCATATAGACCGCATCCTTATCTGTTTCGTAGTGGGGTACACCGCTTCCATCCAAACGAACAGGCACAAGGTTGTCTCGCATCCTCAGTAGGAAGTCGTTGAATTGAATATGCAACCGTCGGTTGTCAGCTTCCGTATATCCTCTTTCCACTGCACTTCCATACCGCCGCAACGTCGTTTCGTATCGCTCCTTATCCACGTAGGGCAGTGTCGTCTGGTCAATGTTGAACAAGGTGCGAATTTCACGGTTATGTACACCTTTATATAATTTTTGTTCCTCTTCATACAGTTTCATGTAGTCATCACGACTGATAACCTGTTCTGGATTATTGCGGTGAACGTACTTGTTCCAATTATAAAACAAAAATGGAACGCCTTGCTCATTCTCACGCACCGAGGCTCCTTGTGCCTTGGCATCGCTGAATAGCGTGAACTGGTTGGTTTTGCATCCATTTTTATCAGAATGCAGCGTCATGAATAGTGCATTGAATGCGCTGACAGAAACACCCTTTGGATAGAGGCGCGGGTATCCCTTTCCTGATGCGTTGAGCCAGTGTCCACCGGCATTCGAGGCTTCACTCAAAGCCGTAGAAAGCAAGGTGATTTGTTTTTCCTCGGCTTTCTTTTCGATTTGCGATTTTTCTTTCATATCGTTTATTTGATTATAGGATTATTGAATACCCCGTGGGCGCACGATGGTTTCCAGTTTTCCGTCCTCATAATTCCGTGCGGCAGCCTGGCGAAGCTGGTCGTTCTTGGCAAGGACAGCATTTGCCAGCGTGTTCAAAGGCAATGCCCCGGTACGGTAGGCTTCTGCTACAATCGGTGACAACTGGATGGTACACGGTACTCGGTCTATCGTGGCAATCAACGTACTATCTTGCAATACAGGGTTTACTATACGTGGGTTCAGAGTTTCATTTGTATAGCATCGGTACTGCACATTGTTCTCATTTGTTACGTTCAGTTTTCCCTCTGTTCGTTCTTTCAAGGCTTCGTGTCCTGCCTTATTCAACAAGTTCATACCTCCCAGGCCTATCAGGAGCATTTTCAGCAACGGGTTACGCACAAACATACCCGCCACAATGCTCGCTATCGGTAACATATTGTCTCCCAAATGCAATGATTCTGTCTTGCCTGTGAATATTCCCAGTAGAACATCAGGGAGCATGGCCATTACATAACCGAGATTGCCTGTGATATTACCTATGCCATCCAGTCCCAGCATACCAAGCAGTCCGCCCCAACCGTTTCCGTTTCCCTGTGCTACTTGCGCACTTTGTATCGTTTGTACATGTTGTTCCACATCATTGGCAGGAACAACAGTTTCATGCTTCTCTTCTTTCATAATTTCATCCTGTTCTGTCCTGACCATTTTCGCTTTGTCACGTTGTTCCAAAGACTGCAAGTAGGCTTCTTCCTGTCCGGGAGCAACAACAATCGGCACACCCTTGTACCGTTCCTCATGTTTCTGTTCTTCCTTGCTCTGTACATTCGGCCACAATAAACCGCTATTCTGGTTTTGTGTCCATTCCATGAAGCCAAAGTCCATGACAGGGATTTTCTTTTTCAGTTGCTTGTTGTCTGTACCAATCGCCGTGTTCTCTTTGATTTGTATTTGGGCTGCCTCTTTGCGAAAATCGTCGAATACGTTTCTGTCTCTGCCGAACACTCCTTTACTGATGCACTGTTCTACTGAAAGGGTATCAGGCTTCTTGCCTTCAAAATGATTGGTGATGGCTGCAATAGCCACATCTGCACCGGTAAACTTTGCCAGTGCCGTCCATGAACCAATACCACCCATCATCAGGGTATCTGCGGCTGTGCCCAACATCCATCCCGTACCTTTTTCCCATCTGTTCGGGCGGTAAGCTGCTTCGCCTCGTGCCTCTATTTCATCGGTCAGCGGTGAACGGCTTAACGTCTGCGATAATCCCAGCAGACTCGATTCGGCAGCCTTTCGGATAATGTAGTCAGCGGAAGACTTGGGCATACGTTCTTTCACCAACCGGTCAATCATCAGTTCCTCTATCCGGTGGTCCATATAGGCATAGGCGAGGTCACAACCGAGCTGTTCTGACAACTCATTGTAACGTGCCCTTCCGATTTCCTGCACGACGGTATCCCGCCACTGCCCGGCCATATACGCAAGGTCTTGCTGCATTTCCTCGGAACCGGTAATCTCCGTCTTGCACATCTCGATATAGTCCTCTGTTGTTTTGGAGTTCCATTCGCCTGTGACCTTGAGTGCTTGATAGGGGTCGCTCATTGGTTGTGCCGAAGATGCCATCATACTGAGAATACCACCTAAAGAGGTAGAATATTCTTTCATTTCCTCTCCCTGATTCCGTATGAGGTCAGTCCGCGTTTTTGACATGATGGGTGCGATATGGCAGTTGAAATAGTCGTTCACGAGGCGTTCCATTTCTGCAAATCGTCCGCTATGCTTGATTCCGTCCATAGTGTATTATATGTTTATCCTATTCTATTCATTAATAATTGCTCTTTTGTCTGCTCGATGGCGTTGTGGTAAATTTCCATCTGTTTGGGATAAAACTCTTCCAGCCATACATCCTTCTCGATGTTGTCGTGAATGAAGCGTATCGCTTGTTCTCGCTCAATCTCCACCGATGCTTCGCCCTCTTCCCGGTTATTGAACCATGCTTTCGTCCACCAGCGCACACCGGCCCGGTCAGGATATACCGTGACTGCTCTCGGTATGTCAAAGCTCTGGATGTCTATGTCTAATTCTGCCAGTGGGTCAATGATACCACTATGGGTCAGGGCTTCGTCGTAGAGTTTTTTTTTACATCATCGCCCATCGTCGATAAGTACACGCCATGCCGTAGGGCAAGGTAATGCAGGAAGTCCGCAATGAGTAGGTTCTGCACCTTACAAGCAAGCGGCATTGCTTTATGTCCCAGTCCGAGTGGGTTGGATATACTTGGCATATTTTCATAGAAGTATTCTTTGACTGCTCCCATTGTAAAGACATGGCGGAGTGACTGCTCCGTATGTGGAGGAAGTCGGTATGCACCACGCTGTAAGTCTTCCATGTAGTAGGGCAGGAAACGTAGCATCAATTCCTCTATTTCCTGTCTGTCCTGCTCGTAATCGGTGGTCAGTGCCATCTCCATGTTGGGAGATGTTGCCGCTTCGCCTCCATCAGCATGACACAATGCTTGGATATTCCCATACAGCATGGTTAGAAATTCCAGCGGATTCAGTTCCTCACCCTTGAAGCGTATCCCGATATGCAGCTTGTCACCGCTTAAAGCTACAGTCTGTCCGGCCTTGACACGCTGTCCGAACTGGGCGAAGACATTTGACAAATGCCCATAGGTCACTTCATACTCCCCATAGCGTATAGTTTGGCAGATGCCGAGTGTAGGGTCATTGCCTATACCTGACACAATACCGCTGGCAACAGCCGCCAGCGTGTAACACCGTACATCGAAGTCGATGCCATGATGAAAATATGTTTTGCCCGTTGCCGGATCGGTTTGTTCGCCGTAGCCGAGCGATAGTTTCACATCCTTGCCCTTCCGTTCTTCAAAAGGCATACAGTATCCACTTTCGGATTGCAGGATCATTTCTTCTGTATATTTCATTATGTGATTATATTTGATTCGTATTCTTATCTTTTCATCCCTCCGTTATTCGTCTGTTCTTCAACGGGAAGAGCGGGTGTCTGTATTCGTTGTATGCTTCTCGTATCAGGTGTGCGGAAAATACCGGCATTGTTGCCGATAAGCATCATGCCGAGAAATGCACCGGCAATCTTGCCCAGCCAGCCGAAGCGTCCGAATATAAGAAATGCTGCTGCGACCAGTCCCGCTATACTCAATCCCGACACGTTACCCTGTCCGAGATTACGGAAAAAGTTACCGAACATATCGGAAACTCCGCCATTGGAGACTTGCCGTAGAAAATTCGATACTCCACCCAGTTTTGAGTCTATGCCGGCTACCGTACCGCTGACGGAACCGACTGCTTCTCCGGCTTTGCTTGTCAGTTCTCGCACACCGTCCGCTGCATCTGCAAGGGTATCCGTAGCCGATTTCCCTATGACCGCATCGCTTACGATATGTACCACGCTCTTATCTGTGGTTAGTTTCTCCCAACCCACATAACCGACTGCACCGCCGATGGCTGCGGTCTTGACGGCTTGTCCTGTGCCCCGTAAGGTTTGTGAAGGATGCAGTGCAGCATGTCCCATACTTCTTCCGGTAGCTTTTGCTGCTTTGCCGCCATATTTTAATATTGAATCCCAAATTCCCATATCATTACATTTTTAAGGTCTTACATTCTTTCCAATCTGTCGCCAACGTCGCTTGGCTGCGTCCACGATACTACGTTTATCGGCTTCGGGATGTGCACCCTCGTCGATTTCCCGCCAAATGTCGCCCATTGTCGTGTACTTTACCGCTTTGGTCAGTCGTTGCAGCTTTGTGTTCATTGTTTTGAGCTTTGGACGGATGCCAAAGACAATTTCCATACGCTCTTTTTCCGTCATCTTGTTCTCCGAAAGGCACGCTGTGCGTATATCGTTCACAATTTCTACACTGTTCATCATCAGTTCCCTATAAATCTTGTTGCGCTGTGTGGATAGGGCTACGGCAAGCGTATTGGCTGGACTTCGCTTCAATTGTTTGGTGAAGTCGCCCATATTGTCTGTCAGCCTCGATACCTCATAATAGAACCCATAAGTTTGCGCCGCATAGCAGACTATTGACCGGAAAGAGTTTAGATAGTTATTAAACTCTCGTTGCAGGTCTGTTGTCGCCTGCACTTCTTCTTTTGTCCAAATATGTCCGGTGGTCTGCATCAGCATGACCTTTTCCTGATTCTTCAGCTCCTTCTCTGCCTTTTCGGTATATACTGCAATCATTCCGGCCAGTACAGGGTCATTCTGCGCTTGTACCTCACCGATACCGATAAGACACAGCAGTAATATACTTATCCAAATTGTCCATTTCATAACTGATATATTTTATCGGACGAGAACTGCCGCCCTGTGCCAATGGGACAGAGCCATACGAGCTGCCTCACCGTTGTCACGGTCAAGCATTCCTGCCGTTACGTTGTTCCACACATCATTGAAAGTATAGTACCGTATGCTCAAATAGAGCAGATGCAACTTCCGGCTAAAATCCGATAGTTGGTCGTTCAACGCCCATAGCGTCTTGCTGCGTTCTGCCCCCGTAAGCATGTTTTCGTTGCTACCTTTGGCCACAGCGTCATTCAGCAATGTAAAAACAGAGACAAGTTCCGTTGCTGTTTCTATATAGAGGTTGTTCATGTTCATACTGGCCACAATGCCCTGCGGATTGTTTTGGATGGCCTTGCCTAATTTCCCCAGCGTGAGGAAAATCCGCACACCGTCATTGTAGAGATGCGTACAGGCTTTCAGTGATGAAGCGTAACCGCTTGCTGTCTTGAGGTAACTGTTGTACTGCTTCTCCCACTTGTGGATTTGGTTGAACTCGGTAGCGATGCTGTTTTGGAGCAAGGCTGTTTGTGTCTGTCCCTTTATTTGTTTTTCAATCTGCCCGTTTATCAGTTCGTTACCTTCGGCCAATGCAGTCCATTCCAACGGATTGGAAGCCGCAATTTGGGCTTCTGCCACCTGTGGAAGCAGGCATACCAGCGAGACAACCAGCCCCAGACTAATGATTCGTGATTTCATATATTCCCTTTTTTCGTTTGTTAGTTTCTACCCGTTCACGGATAATTGACACGAGGTCGTCCCTATGGAAGATACCGATCAGGTCAAGACGGGGCGTGTTTCTGTCCATTGAAAGGATACGTACGGTTTTCAGCCCACAAAATTGTTGCAGCAGGCTTTGGTGCTCTTGAAAATCCACGATACGATATAGCTCCATATAATCCACTTTGCGACGGATAATACCGTATTCACTGACAAGTTGTTCCGTGCCGATGCAATAACGGATTCGCCGCAGGTAGAGATAACGGTAGAGTAACAGTAACGAGAGTATCAAGGCAATTACTGTGGCAATAGCTGTCAATGGCAGCCCTTCCATGCCTCCGTACACCCATACAGTGCCGCACAGCACGAGAGTGGGCAGCTCGTTGATGACAAATTGCCCGGTATGTGGATGGATGACAATGGTTTTGTGACAAGTTCTCTGCATAGGTTTTATGGATTATCGGTGAAAACGGGAATGAAAGTCTTCTCTCATTCCGGAAAGAGAATTGGTTATATCCACTTCCAACCGGGCAAGTTCTTCCCGTATCTTGTACATTTCCTGAAAACCCTTATCTGACATTCCTTGGTCATTGGTTTCAAAGGAGAATATTACTCTGTCCGCACGTTCAAGACGCTTTCGCACAGCCTCATGGTCTGCTTCGTCGTATAATCCGTTTCGGATATGTTCCGGATTGACTTCGGGCAAATCGGACAAGGCATGATTCAGCGTGGCTTTACCGCTGATCTCCCAATCGTCAAGGTTGTCCTTCTCTGGTTTTATCCGTTTGCCGAGTAGCTGGTCGTTCCAATCCTTATAACCCTCTGCGGCAGATTCATACAAGATGCATCCTGTAGCTTCCGGACCGGAAATGGAAGCATCAATCGCTTTTTCGATGGCTTCCAGATTGCTTCTCATTTTCTCTAATTCTTCCTCACTGGCAGAACCTTCGTCACGAGCCATTTCGTACTCATCCATACAAACCATTTTCATTTCCTGTAGATAGCCGTCACCAATTCCCATGTCGTCACGCTCCCCATTCTTCAAATTTTGTTTTGCATCATTTATACCCAGAATGGCTGTAATCTTTTCAAAATTGAATGGTTCAAGTTCTATTTCATACTGTGAATAGTCTTCGCTGTTGTTCTGTACAATCAGTCTGCCGGTTTGTGACAGACAGGTGGAGAAGTTCCAGCCTGCATGAGTGAGAGCAAAGTGGATAGCATAGACTTGTCCGGCACGGTCATGATCGAAGCAAAGATGATGTGAGGCATGGGGAGTTGCTTTTATCGCTCCTTTGAATTGCTGCTGGCTCGGTGCCCCTCCGGTAGAGATGAATACCGCCTTTCGCAGATCCTTGTTCTGTGCCTGATGAAGTTGGTAATATGCCATCGCATCATAAGCACTTTCGAACCAATAGATATGTTTGGCGGAGGTGAGAGAAGTGCGGGCAGGGCTGGCAATCCACAGTCCCTCGCTTGAATTGCTCCCTGCGGCTTTGCCTTTGTAGCTGCCGCTCCCGTCCATACGGGCACGTCCTCGTTCTTCAAGTCCCACAATCGCTCCGTCGCCTTTGGGCAGGGTTAGTGGAAAGGACAGGTTCGTGTAGGTCGCACCGTCCTCCCGATGTTTCGTAGCCAGATAAAAATGCCGATGGAAGGCATATTGTGTATAAAGGTCGATACCTCGGCTTTTAAAATAAGGATAAAATTTTTTCTGCGTTTCCCGATTCTGCGGATTGAACTTATGAATGTCGTAATCCGCTATGTCAAATGGCTTTACATCTCGTTTAGGGTTCACTATTCGGGTTTTCCGTTCAGTGACAGGAATGTTCAGTAATCTGTTACAGACAAGATTCACCAGTCTGTCCGGAGACATACCCGCATGGTACTCCGTGAAAAAGTGCGGATGCTCCTTGATGAAGGAAATGATGTTATAAACTTTCTGTTGTTGTGCGTGGAAACAGCATTTTCCTTGTTGTGTCACAATAAATTTGTCACCACGGATACGTCTGCCGTCGCTGTCCAAACGAACATACGAGGGATAGCGCAGACCGTCACGACGGTTCAGGTGATACCCTGCATCAATCAATACGTCCTGGATGTTTAGTCGTTGCAGAAAGTCATCGTATGTAAGGTCTCCGTCTCTCATAGGTTTACCTCCCTCTTCTCATTTCATTAATATCTTGATTCATCTGTGCCTCGAAATTACGGATGGCCACATCTCTCGGTGTATCTACGCCGGGCTTGAAGTATGGATGTGGCGGTCCGCTGAAACGTTCGCCATAGAACTCCGGAGAGTAGTGGTGATGGAAGCCATGTGCGACTTCCGATGCCACCACCGCACCGGCGGTAAGGGCAGCGAATATCTTCACGCCAAGCCCCTTGTTCGCTTCAGGACGTGTCTTCATATCCACCTCGTTGAAAATCTTCGAAAAAAGTTTCATCCGGTGGTAATCATCCACAGCAAGAAACTTGTCGTAGTCTTTCTGGCTGATTTCGTGGCTGATGACCTGTCCGTCAATAACAGCGGACATCTTGTATTTACCCTCCGTCTGTGCCGGTTGCACGGCAATGTCACTGACCTCTACTTCCCGGCCATGTTTCTCCTCACGATACCAGCCTTTGCTTTCGTTGAGTAGTTGCAGGTCACGCCCGTCCACGGCTGCACCGATACTGCCCTGTATGTATTCCTGCCGCATCGGAGTTTCTTGCTGCATGAATAATTCTTGTTCCTGCCGCTGCCGTTCTTCCAGTTCATGCCGCACTTCGGGATGCAGGCCGATACTGATGTGTTGTTCGCTGTTGAGCTGTTCCATCGTTACTTTATCGGCAAAGTCCGCTCCGATAATGCCGTTCAGCAGATCCAGCCGTTTCTCCACAGGTTGTTCCTCGATGGATGCGGTAGCCAGTTTTTTCACTTCTTCTTCCGTCAGGTCATAGACCATATCGGCATTGACACTTTCCGATTGTACGGTCAGTGTCCTCCGTTCCATATCCACGATAAGACCGTGCGAAGTAAGGCACTCCGACCATTTCTCGTTGGAAAAATAGACTGGTGAAGCAATCAACTCCTTGTATGCTTGTGCCGGTTCCTTGCTGCGCGGACGGCTGACAAGCGGTGTAATGACCTCCTGCAAGTTCTTCAATACATCTTGCTGTACAATGGGTTGCTCCTGTTGACCGCCTTTGTAGTAAAAGCCGTAGCCACCCGATTGCAGTTCGCCGGGCTTCATGCGCCCGTCTGGGCGTTCGGGTACGATGGATGGCCCCGGAAAGAAAAGCTGCCCACCAACTCTGCGTAGGTGGAAACCCCACTGTTCGCGTGGTGTCCAACCAAGGAATGGAGGGGGCATACCCAGTCGCCCCATGTGTCCGTACTCACCGATACCGATGCGGTAGCCATGTAGCCCCATCGCCACGCGACCGTTGGCATTGCGGGCATGGACGAAATTTTTCGGCATATAGAAGTCTTTTCCTATGATACTCGTGAGTATGTTGTAGGCTTTCTTGTTGGCCGTATTCGTTCCCCAGTCCGTCAGAGCCAACATCTGTCGTTCTGTTATAGGATAGACCAATAACGGTGAATCATGCCCTTGCACAATCAGCCGGTAGCCGCCTCCGTCAAATGCGACATGGGCTTGAAGTCCGTTACGCATCAGTAGATTGCGCATTTCGGGTTGCAAGTCCATCTGCCGAGGATTAGTGTTTGTTCGTATCGTCATAGTCTGATGTTATGATGGTTACTTGTTATGCGTTGCCGTATTTCATAGCCGCTTCCAATTGTTCGTCTTTGAAACGGACAAACCCGGCGGCAGAATCTTCGCAGACCGTGAGTCCTTTTTCCTCACAGTAATGGGCGTACTCCTCCTGCCACTCGGCAGAAAAATGGTTGATGTAATCGAGCCAGCCGTATTCGCCGCTCTGCATCTTCTCGACGAGAATCTCTTCGGGATAATATTTCTGTTGTGCCATACGCTTATATTAAATAGGTTTTATTTGTGAATACCTGCCATTCGGTTACGCTCACCGCTTTTCTTCTGTTCGTTCCACAGTTCTTCGGTGTATTCCTCCTCTGGAACGTAGTCGAGAATGCCGTCATCATCCATCACCCAGCAACCGTAGCAACCGAAGGTGTACTTATCCCATTCACGCTTGGGTTGCTCTTTCCATTTCTGCGCGTCACCTGCGCAGAAACGGATGCCTGTCTTGTTGTGAAGGTCGATGCCTACCGTGACAGGTTCGCCATCCACTGCCACCGTCAGAGGCTCACCATGCTGCATTCCGTTTACTTCTACTGTACCTAAGTGCATTACCTCTGCCAGCACTTTCAGGTTACGGGCGATGATGGGTGTCGGAACATACATCACCTGTTTTGTCTCCTCGTCGATTTGCACGAAAGCTTTACTGCGTCGTCCGTCCGCCATAGCCACGTCTGCAATGATGGATTTGCCGTCAAGCAACTGTTTTTGCTGCTCCTCGTTGTAGCATTCCAGTGGTGACGACTTCAGTGTGGGATAAAAGACCACATCCACCTCGCCGCTATCCATACGGATAAAGGCAAACCGACTGCGACTCTCGATTACTTCGCCATTCTCGTTAGTGACACGCATGGGCAGTACCGGCGAGTAGCCGCCTTTCCCGATTTCTTTCAGGATACACAGGGGCAAATCTTCAATCATTTCTTGGGTAAGCCCAAAGCGGGCCAATGTCGGATAAGGCAGTTCGTTGAACTCAAATTGTTCTTTTTTCATATTCTGAACGATGTTATAAAATTATACTCAGCAAATATAGAGCGATTTCTTATCTGATGACTAAAACATTTCTTTATAAGTGATTATAAAGTGATATTTTTAATGTTTTGAATATGATTTTTCGCAAATAATCATATTCAAAATTGATTAAATAGTTATATTTGGAGAGAAAACAGTCGGCAATGGACAGACCATAAGAAGAGCGTGCTAACTTTGCTGCCATGAGAAAGATTTTATTATTGATGATGACGGGTGTCTCATTATGTATCACGCCAGCCAAAGCACAATTCAATACCGTTGCCGTTACCCCAACACGCTACAAGATGGAGGTATTGGATATGGGGTTAGACCAAGCGGAACCGGCATCCGAAAGCGAGATTTCCGTACAGGAAGTTTCAACAGGTATCCCGGTATCCGCAGATATGGATAAGAAAAAGTGGATGGATCGTTACTTGAGTGTAAGTTACCCGTTACGTTATATCAAGGTCACTTCGCCTTATGGCTACCGTAAGGACCCGTTTACGGGAAAGAGTAAATTTCATGGCGGACTGGACTTGCGCGCACGTGGCGACAAGGTGATGGCCATGATGGAGGGTGTGGTCGTGAAGGTCGGACAGGACAAGACTTCCGGCAAGTATGTAACCTTGCGGCATGGTAGGTACACCGTCAGTTATTGTCATCTCTCTAAAATTCTTATCGTCAAAGGGGCAATAGTTCATCCTCGTGATGTGGTTGGCATTACCGGCTCCACAGGACGCAGCACCGGCGAACACCTGCATATCACCTGCAAACTCAATGGCAGGAGTATCAGCCCCTCGCTTATACTCGATTATATCCAATCCATCCGGCAGGAGTGTATATCAGCATTGGCAGGTTTGTAAAAGAGAAGTGAAAAGGGCTGAAAACGTTCCGGTTACTTTGTCATCCGTTCAATAATATGGGCAATATGGTTGCCCCAGACGTGTATTTGTACAAGGAGCATCGAAGGCATGGAGAGCGTCTTGCCATAGAAGATAGCCGCCACTACTTTGCCACCGCACCGTTCTATCTCTTCCTTGTAATCCACCACGCTTTGCCCGGTTGTCAGCACATCATCTATGATGATAATCTCTTTCCCTTTGATTTTTCCGGTAATGAGGTAGTTTCGTTCGAGGATACGCTTCTCTCCACCTTTGGCCTCATGCAGGCTTTCTCGTGCATCGCAAATATCAACGTCGTACAGTCCTGAAGTTAAATCCTGTCGGTGCTTTCCGATGTACCAGTCGAGCCGTTTGAACCGTTGACCGTATTTTATCCAGTTGCTACACGGCATGAACATTATATGGTAAGGTCTCTTTTTCAGTTGCAAGGCATTCATACACGTTTTAAAGAACTCGATTCCGTGTATATCTCCTTGTTTGAACTGGTAGATGGAATGGCAGAAAGCCCTCTGTTCATCATTGAGCAGCGCATTGTATCGTGACGGATAGTAATATCCGTAAAAGGAGATTCGGATGCCTCGTAACTTGAACGGCTTATGGGGAGAATGGCCATCAAACCGTTCGGGATGCAAGAGACAGAACATACGGCAGGCTTCCCGATGACCGGCCATTACCGCCAGACGGCAGTAACGTTCACGTTCCTCGCTCTTTTCGGTCAACCGTGCGGCGGCGAATGCCGCTTCTCCTGCTTTTCGTCGCCAGTAGCCGATAATATACCACAATGCCCCAATTGTGAAAAGCAGGAGTATGAACAATAGTCTTGCATTCATCGTATTTTTATTTGAATGAAGCGGCCCGTTTCAATCTGGTAATTTACAACATTACGGTGTATTTCGACATAATCGGATATGGGGGTTATGGCTTCATTACTTATATCAAATTCGTTTTCACTCACTTGCAAAGTTAGCAAAATCGTGGCACTAATCTAAAATAGCACCGATAATTTATAAGCCATATCACTTTTATATCATAAAGTCTTACCCATACAATTTCCTCTTTTAATTGTACATGCTCAACTTTTATAGAAGATGTTCGCCCTGACCGGTACACGGCAAATGGCATACAAGTCTGCTATATGCTGTGTACCAGTCTTTGGGATAAAGCAAGGACGATGGCACATTTGCCACAAGTGTCAATCAAGCCAACCTGTTGTCCTTGCAGCGACCTCTGCTATCTGTTCTTTTGTAACCGGCAATGCCGTCTGTTTGTTTTTATAGCTTCGCCCCACACCATCAGCGGAGCGTCACAGGACTTGTCCGCAAGAGACATTCACTCACCTTATGGCAGCAGAGCTGCTATGGGGTGAGTGAAAGACTCTTTACGGAAGCCAAACATGAAAAGACCGTACACCTCGGTCACAAACTGCCAAGGCTTACGCTTCGCCAGATTTGAGACTAAGTTGTACGGTCACTTCATCGGGAAGTTTGGACCGGCAAGCCACAGACGCTCCACTGCCCACCCATTCCTTTTATAAATCTTGCACCTATTCTACATGTCTATATGACAACCGCCTGTAGTAAGAAAGCATATTCTGTTTGTCGGTTAGCTCTGCCGTAGTCATATTTTCCGCAAAGTAAGCCGCCTTTTACCAAACATCAAATCGCCACTATCGCTGGAACGAAAAATCTTCCTCTGACACGTCAGAGCGTATTTCTTGTCCCCGTTTTGTCTTATCGGTATTCTTGGGCGGCAGTTGATGGCAGAAAATATCCCTCAGCAGGCTGAACAGCCTTCAAAAAGAGGGAAAAAGAAAAATTATCAGAGTTATGGCAAAGACGATAGACATAGAACTTCAAAAACAGTTGGACAAGCCACAGGCATGGTTCTGTAAGTATTTTCCTGCACGCATACGCAATGTGAGTGAGCGTGAGATAGCAGACCGCAAGTTAGTCTTTGATTTCAAGGATGGACGGGCATACGAAGAGGTTGCTCAACGCACGGCAGCCAACATGACCGGACGTTATGGAACATCATGTACCAACATTGTATTTTCTCCCGTACCGGCATCCACCGATAAGAAGAACGAGATACGTTACAAAGCATTCTGCCAAAGAGTATGCGAACTGACGGGAGCTATCAATGGTTATGACCATGTATCAGTGGGTGGTGAGAGGCTAACCATTCACGAAAACCGTAAGGCAGAGAAAGAAGTCCGTAAGGTAAACGTCATTGAGTTTGATTCGGCTTTTTTCAACGGCAGGTCTGTGGTAGTCTTTGATGATGTGATAACCAAAGGGCTGAGTTATGCTACCTATGCCAATCAGCTTGAAAGCCTTGGTGCTAATGTACTCGGAGGTATATTCCTCGCAAGAACCCATTACAAAGTGAAATAATATGACCCAGACAAAGTATGATAAGGCAGTGTCCGTTTGCTTCAGTGGACACCGCAATATTCCATTCCTATACAGGAAGCAACTGAAGCTGCAATTAAAGGTAGCGATAACCAAGGCATACTCTGGAGGTTATCGTCATTTTTACTGTGGTTGTGCCATGGGGTTTGATATGCTGGCGGCAGAAGTTGCTCTTGCGTTGCAGTCCGAATTGTCAAGTCTGCAAGTTATTGCCGTAGTACCGTATCGCGGACAATCCGAGCGGTGGAACGATGCGATGAAAGCCCGGTATGATACTATTCTCTGTAACTCGGATGATGTTATCATCCTGAGCGAACACTACTACCATGGCTGTTTGCTTCGACGCAACGACTATATGGTTTTTCACAGTTCGTCTCTTATTGCCTGGTATGACGGAAACCCCAAGGGTGGTACGTTTTATACTTATCGTAAGGCTACAGCGAATGGACTAAAAGTTCTAAATCTCTATGGCAGCTCAATCGTATAACAGCCATCTTGTTTTCGCATATTCCGAGCCGTAGCGTTAACTCCTTTGCCATTCATGTAAAGGCTGTTTTGTCAGCCATAGCGTGATATGGCAAAGTACGCTATTAGTTCTGATGTATTGCCCGGCTTTACCTATGTACCGGTTTAGTTGGTGTGCTGTATTTTTATATCTTCGGAGGCTCCATCCTCCTTATATCTTTCTCTACCTTTTTTAGTATTCGGCTTAAAAAGTAATATACTTGCCTTACTTTTCGCCTATTTAGCATGTTTAGGGCACGTCTTTTATAATAAAAGTGCAGCAATTGGTTGCTGCACTTTTGCTATAATATCTATTTGTCATATTAGACCTTCCCGTACACCGTCCTCATTTTTCCGTCCACCAGCACCTTATTTGACCGCACAATCCAAGCTCTGCCGTCATTCAATCCGCATTCCAATGCCTTTTCGCCGCCGCCGATTAGTACCGGAACGGTTGTCACTGTGATTTCGTCCGCCAGCCCGTTATCCAAGAGTAAAGCCCCGATTTCCTCACCGTAAGCCACCACCATACCGTCGCCGTCTTCCTTCATCTGTCTCAGTTCTGCCACTGCATCTCCTTGGATGAACTTCACTCGTTCATTCTCCGTCAGGTCGATGCCGCCGTTCGTCACAACCAAAGTCTCTTTCGCCGTAATCGGCCAACCCAAATGGTTCATATAAATACGCAGGTAAGTTTCTTCGTCAATCAGCACACAACTGGAGGCATCCACAGCCGCATCAAAATGCTTGTCCGAAGGAGCTGGACAACCGTCGATGGACTGGTACACGTGCAAGGAAATCTGTTTCATATTCAATGTGTTTTTAAGAATTATGTCCACCTTGCACCCTAAAGAACAGCATGAACCCACACTATTCCGGAATAGAGGTACTGCCATACCTAAAAGGCAGATAAGCAAACCCTTGCTGTATAAACATACAGTATGAATATTTTGCTATACATCTTGTCTTTTTGATAAGTGTTAGTTTTCTATTCCAAGACGTTCAGTGAACGTATAATATGTATATCAATCTCCGCCTGTTTCCAAGCCGAGTATGAATCTTCCATGTCACGACAATGACCGTACCTGAAAGTACCGTCTGCTGTCTTCATTTTGACAAAGATAACGAAAGATTGGCGGACAAGCAAACAAAAACCATTGTTTTTCAGATTGCCTGTTCCGAACTGCATTCTGTCTTATCAAAAAGACTTACTCATTCCCTATGATTTAATGCAGTCGTCATTCTGCAATTATCAAGAGATGGGCCAATCCATCCGATTCCACCTCCCTTTATAGTTCACCTTCCTCCGATATAGTACGGGCAATTCGTTCCGGTTGTCCGTTACCCTGTTTTAACACCCCTGTTTTACAGTTTTATTCATCCCTTTCTATTTGATTGTCATTTATTATCGTTTTGCTGCTGCCGTGCGACCTCTCGTGGACTTATTTTCCCGCAAAGGTAATAGGCTGCTCCAATCTTGCCAATGCCGGCGTTCCGCTGCGAGTGAGTCGTAAAAATCTTCCTCTCCGTCTGTCGAGCGTATTTTTCCGCATCAGCCTTGTCAGATTGTTTCCGCCACCTTTTGGAGGCAGAAAAATAAATCCCAAAGGTCGCAAACAGGCCGAAAAAAGGGAAATAGTAACAATAAAAAAAATAACATTATGAAAACAGAGATTAGGCAGAATGGCAAAGTGATACTATCGAGTACAGACGATATATCCATTCCGATGATTTTCAAAAACTTATGTGGTAAGAACTTTTCTGGAAACGACTATCAAAACTATCTCAGAACAGTTTGTCAGGATATTGGTGTTACGACGGGGGCGATTGAGTATTATGCCGACAACGTTTTGATTGAGAAAGCAACTATTCCTGAATTTTAAAAACTATATACAATGAAAAGGAAAGAGAAAGCAGCAGTAGATGAATTTGTTGCCCTTGTAGGAGGCAAGACATGGGAACCTGTACGCCATAAATGTATGGGTAAATGGAGTGGTATGACCGATTACGGTTTTGTCATAGACGGACGGATAACGCTCTTTGTTTCCAATAGTATGGCATACTTTAAGAAACGGATTCGTGAGTGGATTAAGTCGATACATACTTTTGAAGCGAAGAAAGATTGCTATCTCCGCTTGCTACGTGAACAAATTGAAAAGGACAACGACAAGGCAAAGGACGAAAAGTTAAATCCTGTCAGACTGATAGACATCGGTATCTTATCCCCCGAAAGCAATAGCCCGTTTGATTTTTTTGTCCCTTATGTGTTAGTCGAAATAAACGGCAGGCGGTTCAAGCATCAAACAGCGGAGTTAAGTTGCGCTATTATGGTGGATAGTTTGGCAGGATACCTTGAAGAATGCAACTGCAAGGATATATACACAGCAAGGGCAGTGCGTACACCTGACTACATTTTTTGCGGTGTGCGATTTGACTCCCGTGATAATATGTATAAGATTGGAAAGTAGAGATTAATGATGTCTGAAGAAGTTATCACTTACAACGATAACTCCAGTCGTTTTAAAGGACGGCATCAGCATTTGACCTACTAAATACATAAGTTCCCAATTTACGATTGGAGACTTATGTATTTTTCTGTATGGAAAACTAATCAAATAATCGCTGACTTATCATCCAGTCATTAAGCACGTCCGGATCTACACGATTTGTAAGATTCACATTTTTACTCAAACAACCGATTTTCTCACCTCTTAAATAAATAACTGGTGGGGTTAATGTATTCGGATTGTATGGACTTAACGATGAACTGGGACTTCCATATATGGAATACCGATTCTTGAAAGATATACTTGAAAAGTGACTACCGTATATATTCTCGTTGTTGGATATGGAATCAGGAGTAGATGTGTTCAACGACAATCTGCCTAAATACAAACCGTCATTTGCCAATAGAAACGATTCTTTCCTTGAAATTCTGGTATCTAAACCTATTCTATCCATGCCCTATGATTTAACGCCATTATTTAATAATGCCATAACGTCTTTTAGTTGCATTATCGAACACCTCTGTCTCTCTTAGAAACTGCATTACCCGTTCCCTGTCTTCGGAAATCAGGCAACCTTTCAGTTTACCGTTCTTTTCCGTGATTTTTAATTTTGAAAGTTCGAATATATCGGAACAATCCAGCCAACTGTCATAGTCCAGAATATCACGATAGTTCCGAACCATCAAAGGATATTGGCAGTCCAGTAGCTCTTCCGACCTCTTGGAAGAATCTATTTCCGAATTTATCAGTAAGGCACCGATAGCGACACCTTCCGGAGTAAAGCCGATAATAACAATATATTTATTGCGGTCTTTATATCCGTCTTTTAGTATCAGTCCGTCCTCTTCGTCCAAGGGGACATAAATAATGTCACCAATTTTGACTGATGACATATCTACTTGCTCAGCTTTGGCCATTATAGCTTTCAGCTTTTCCAATGCACCGGTTTTGTCGTCCATTTGATTTAAGATAAAGCGTTCTTGACAATCTGCTTTTCTCGGATATAATCTACCATGTCCTTGGTAGCCTTTCCTGCCCGGGCTATATCTATAATGGTAATGAAGTTTTTTTGAGGATCATCCTGAATGCGTGTCATCGCTTCTTCCCATGCCGAGTCATGCGACAAATCGGACAAGTCATAAGGGTCTGTATCCTTATATTTAGCGATAGCAGCGTCAAGACAACGTTTGTTGGCACCTGATATATAGTCCATATCGGGTACGGCAGAAGTATATACCTTCTTGTCACGAACCTCTATGTCTGAAAGGAACTCGTCAAAATTCCCATCCAAAGGTTTGCCTTCTGCAATTTGCAGTGCCTTGTAGGTATAGGCTGGCACCGGGCCATGCTTCAATGCTCTGAAAGAGTCTTCAACAATCACTTTGCCATATTTGACAAGATGGTCCTGTTGGGCAAAATAAAGTATTTTAAATAACTTTATATAGTCCACTCCTTGAGTGAAACTCTGCATGATGTAGAGTACCACTGCTCTTATTTTAGCAATCTGTATAGCTGTTTTCATTTCAAAAAAATCTATGCGATTACAAAGATACAACTAATTTGCTGAATAATACGCTCATGATACAAAAAAAATAGTCCGTTGCATTTTTTTACGACATTTAATATAGTCGTCATTCTGAGAGTAATAGACTGCAATTATCAAGAGATGGGCCAATCCACCCGATTCCACCTCCCTTTATAGTTCACTTTCCTCCGATTATAGTACGGGCAATCCGTTCCGATTGCCCGTTACCCTGTTTTAACACCCCTGTTTTACAGTTTTATTCATCCCTTTCTATTTGATTGTCATTTATTATCGTTTTGCTGCTGCCGTGCGACCTCTCGTGGACTTATTTTCCCGCAAAGGTAATAGGCTGCTCCAATCTTGCCAATGCCGGCGTTCCGCTGCGAGTGAGCCGCAAAAATCTTCCTCTCCGTCTGTCGAGCGTATTTTTCCGCATCAGCCTTGTCAGATTGTTTCCGCCACCTTTTGGAGGCAGAAAAATAAATCCCAAAGGTCGCAAACAGGCTGAAAAAAGGGAAAAAAAGAAAGGTTAAATTATGAGTTACAACAAATTGAAATCATTGGTAGCGAACGTGGAAGCCATAGAAACGGCAATGAAAATCCAAGTTCAAGGCAGGCAGGCCACTGCGGAAGAAAAAGAAATTTTATCCCGATATTCTGGTTTCGGGGGTATCAAAGAAGTGTTGAATATAGGTACGGACAAGCCCATAAGTGGTGATATGCAAGAACCGATACAAAGATTGCAGGAGTTAATCAATGCTTACCCTCATTTCACAGAACCCATGCGACACAATGTCATAGAGGGTATCAAAGCATCTGTACTGACAGCATTTTACACTCCTAAATTCCTTGTTGATGCAGTGGTGCGGCAGATACACGCCACGTTCAGCGAAAACGGCCTCAAAATGCGTTCATTTCTCGAACCGAGTGCAGGTATAGGCGGTTTTCTGCCCATAGCCATGTCCGGCACGTATGACTATGCCATTGAGAAAGATCTCATTTCGGGGATGATACTTTCCCTGCTCCATGAGAACACACTAACACGGACGGCTGCATTTGAAACCATTGGAGAACAAGGTTTTGAGCATACAACTTTCGATGTCATAGCCTCCAACATCCCGTTTGGCAATTTCCGGGTATTCGATGCGGAGCTGTGGAAGAAAGGCGGTATGTACGAACAGGCCACCAAGACCATACACAACTACTTTTTTGTCAAAGCGATGGAGTTGTTGAATGAGGGTGGATTATTGGCTTTCATCACATCGAGGGGCATAGCCGACACGCCCGGTAACAAGTTCGTACGTGAATATCTTGTAAATCATGCAGACCTGATAAGTGCAATCCGTCTGCCCGATATGCTTTTCATGCAGACAAGCGGTATAGAGGTAGGCAGTGACCTGCTGATATTCCAAAAGCACACGCACAAGACGGTACTCTCACAACGGGAACAACTGTTTTTACAAGTAGGCAGGGAAAAGGCGGACGCCATAGGCACAATGACCGAATACGCCAACAAATTGTTTACCATGCCGAAAACTACCCTTGCAACAGGTAGCCGCATTGTACAGAACCAATACGGAAAATATGTGCGCAAATACCAATGGCAGGGAAATGAAAATGCCATGTCGCAATATCTCGCTGCACTGCTGAAACTCGACTTTGGCCGATATTTCCGCAAAAGTCTTTTCACAGGGAACGGACAGGGCAGCGAACATATGCAAATGTCCCTTTTCGGGAATGTAGCGATGAAACAAGTAGTAAAAGGTAAACGAGCCTACACGGATGGGGTGGAAGCATGGATGAAAGATGGCGCAATGGTACTGTTTGAGGGCCAGGTGGGTACTATCCAATATCGAAAATCAAGTCTTTATCAAGAGGTAGCCATTGATTTTGTGCCGGTGGACGAGGGTAAGGTCAATACAGATAGGGCGAAAGATTATTTTCCTATACGCAAAGCATACTTTGAACTGTCAATCAAAGAAAGGGAAGAACAAAAAGAGGATAACGGATTGCGTAGAGAGCTGAACGCTCGATACGATGCCTTTGTTGCCAAATGGGGCTGTTTCCACGAGAACGACAACAAGGAGTTTATCATGCTTGACAGCCTCGGCGTGGAAGTCTTTACAATAGAAATGCAGCTTGGAAAGGATTTAGTCAAGTCCGACATCATGCGTGAACCTGTGGCGTTCAAGAAGATAGACCCGAACAAACGGCTGACACCGATTGAAGCGTTGGCAAGCTGCTTGAATTTCTACGGCAGGGTTAATATGGACTACCTGATGCAGTCCACGGATAGTGCCGAGGAAGAAATCATCGGCGACCTCAAAGGTGAAATATTTTACAATCCCGCTATCGGGGAGTGGGAGCACAAAGGCAAGTTCCTTTCAGGCAATGTCATAGCCAAATGCAAGGAGATAGGTTCTTACTTATCCGAACTCACGGACAGGGAAAAAGATTGGACGGAAACTGCTGTAAAGGCTTTGGCGGATGTGACACCCGAAGCGATACCCTACGAGGAACTCGACATTAACATGGGCGAGCGTTGGATTGACACTAAGTTATATGCCGATTTTGCAACTGAACTTTTCGAGACCGAGACAAGCGTAATGTATTTCGATGTGAACGACACCTACATGGTACGTCTGCAAAGTTACTCTCCGGTGGCTTACAACACCTATTTCGTTCGTAACTATAACGGTGAGGATTTGTTTGTTCATGCCCTGCATGATACTGTACCTGAAATCACGAAAGAGATATACCGCAATGGTGATAAGGTGCGTGTACCGGACGAGGAAGCCATACAGGAGGCAGCCACCAAGATACAGGAGATTAGAGACCGTTTCAACCGCTGGCTTGACAGGCAGCCGATAGAGGTTCGGGACGAGCTGGTGAGAGTGTATAATGAGCGTTTCAACTGCTATGTCAGGCCGCACTATGACGGTTCGGCACAAACCTTTCCGCAGCTCTCTTTCGAGCAATTTCCATACGATAGCCTCTATCCCTCACAGAAAGATGCTATCTGGATGATTAAGCAGAACGGAGGCGGTATTTGTTGGCACGAGGTAGGCACAGGTAAGACGATGATAATGTGTGTTGCCGCCTACGAAATGAAACGTCTCGGATTGGCACACAAGCCGCTTATTATCGGGCTGAAAGCCAATGTGCACGAAATCGCCGATACGTTCCGTAAGGCATACCCTACGGCCAAAGTTCTCTATCCGGGCAAGGACGATTTTACCCCTGCCAACAGGCAAGAGGTCTTTTCAAAAATCAAGAACAACAACTGGGACTGCATCATACTCACGCACGACCAGTTCGCCAAGATACCGCAGTCAGAAGAAACCATGATAGATATATTCACGGAAGAGCTTGTCGATGTGGAACGTAACCTTGAATTTTTGGAGCAGTCCACTATGCGTTACCGTAGCGGAAAGATGCAGGAGGGGTTAGAAAAGCGCAAACAGAACCTTGGGGCTAAATTACAAGAACTGCGTATGAAAATCAATAATCGGAAAGACGATGCTGTGGACTTCCACACAATGGGAATAGACCATATTTTTGTAGATGAGTGCCATATTTTCAAGAACTTAATGTTCCAGACACGCCATAACCGTGTGGCAGGTATCGGCAACACCAAAGGCTCTCAAAGGGCAATGAACCTCTTGTTCGCCATTCGTGACATCCAACTTCGTACAGGTCGTGACCTTGGGGCTACGTTTCTGTCGGGTACAGTGGTGGTAAATGCACTGACCGAACTATATGTGATGTTCAAGTATTTGCGTCCGCAGGAGCTTCAACGGCAACGGATTAGCTGTTTCGATGCGTGGGCAGCCATATTCACAAAGAAAACGGCAGATTATGAGTTGAACGTGACAGGCTCGGTGAAGCGCAAAGAGCGTTTTCGTACTTACATCAAAGTACCGGAACTGGCAATGTTCCTGCGTGAGATTACGGATTACCGTACAGCCGACATGATAAATCTTGATGTGCCTGAGAAGAACGTGCGTTTCCTCTCTTATCCCCCGACAATTGAGCAGGAGGAAATGATAGGACGCTTGGTTTCTTTTGCCGGTAGCGGCCAGTGGAAGGACTTGGGGCTTGACGTTCCGCAACCCGACAACCTCGACAAGGCTAAAATGTTGGTTGCGACCAATGTAGCCCGAAAAATGGCTCTTGATATGCGCTTGTTGGGTGACAAGTTCAAGGACGATACCGATAACAAGGCTTCTATCTGTGCGAGGACAATCTATGATTACTATATACGCTCGAATGGTAATCGGGGTACACAGTTCGTGTTCAGCGACCTTGGTACATACAAACCGAACGAATGGAACATATATACCGACATCAAAGAAAAGTTGGTACGGCTCGGTATTCCTGCTGATGAAATACAGTTTATCCAATGCGCCACTACCGAGAGGGCAAGAAAAAAGCTGTTTGAAGAAATGAACAACGGCAAGGTGCGAGTTCTTTTTGGAAGTACGACCATGTTAGGTACAGGAGTGAACGCCCAACAAAGGGCTGTGGCGGTGCATCACCTTGAAATACCTTGGGTGCGACATGAAGTCGCATAGATAATTGTTGGAATGATACTTACGGGTATCAGCTTTAACCCGCTGTTCCGTCAGCGGTAGCCTACCGACCGATGCACCTTAATGTTGTATTAAGCGGTCGGGACGAAGTACACTTTCGCAAGACAAGACAGAACCGTGAGGGGAAGTCAAGTACGGTTAGTATCATACCGTAGAGTGGCGAGGCTGGATAGTATGGTTAGCGCAAGCGAACTGTTAGTAAACTTCGTAATGTCACGAAAGAGTGTAAGATACTGG
>NZ_GG774823.1:0-9567 GCF_000163675.1 Bacteroides sp. D22
TTACCTTCGGGAGAAAAATAACTTTTACGCCCAAAAGGAGAGGACTTCAAATGCATTTGTCGGGCCAGTTCCGAGAAAGGGAACAGAGAATGGAGGCGACCTAATTCACTCGTTGCAAAACTTTGACGATATTTTTTAAGCATATCGAACTCGGTAAAACCTAAACAAGGTTCGATTTCTGAGATTTTTTGTATCTTTACCATGTGTTTTTATTTTTAATTACCCCCGTTTTGGCCGTCAAACCGTTTTTTGGGGGGAATGCTTAAAGATACAAAAAAGGCAACTAACTCGCAATGAATTAGTTGCCTTAAATTTTATTATTTTAGGAATATCCCTATACAGTATGTTACAGTATAGTATGTTTGAATAAATCGCTTGTTTATTGAAATCGTTTGCTGTTGAGGCTTGTTTACACTTTTCGTATAGATAATGCTTTGTTTTCAGCACCTTCCATAATCTCCCGCTCCCCGGGACCTTTATCGTTGATGCCGCACAAGTGAAGAATTCCATGGATAATCACACGATGTAGTTCGTTTTCGTATGAAGTTCCAAACTGTTCAGCATTGGTGCGTATCGTATCTAGGCTGATGAATAAGTCACCTGATAGACGATCGCCTTCACAATAATCGAAAGTAATAATATCCGTGTAGTAATCATGTTGCAGATACTGACGGTTTACTTCCAGAATTTTTTCGTCCGAGCAGAAGATATAAGCGATTTCACCGAGTCTTTTCCCGTAAGAAGCAGCTACGGCCTTTATCCATTCCGTAGTCTCACGTTTCTTGATGTCAGGCATTTTTACGCCTTCTGTTTGATAAGTTACAGCCATAATTGAATGTTATGATTTAAAAGAAAAATAAATAACTGATTAAGATAGCGGCTATGATACCCGAGAAGTCTGCTATCAGACCGCAAGTCACCGCATTACGAGTCTTGGTGATCCCCACACTGCCGAAATAAACGGCCAGAATGTAGAATGTGGTGTCCGAAGCTCCGCGAACTACACAACTCATACGTCCTACAAACGAATCAGGTCCCAGTTCTTTCATCGTATCGATCATCAATCCGTTCGCACCGCTACCGCTAAGTGATTTCATCAATGCGGTAGGCAGTGCACCTACAAAGCTCGTGTCGACTCCGCATAAACCTACTATATAGCCGATGCCTCCCACCAGAAAATCCATTGCTCCCGAAGTGCGGAACACTGCAATTCCTACAAGAAAAGCAACCAGATAAGGGATGATGCGCACAGCCGTCGTAAACCCTTCTTTAGCTCCCTCTACAAATGAATCGTATACATTGATCTTTTTCCTGACTCCCGTCAAAATAAACAGGATGATGACACTGAATAGCAGAATATTCGCTATCAATGTAGAATAAGTACCCATATCCTCTCGTGAAACGCTTAGGAACAAGTAAATCAAGCCGGAAAAGAAAAGACAAATAATGCCCATTAAAATGAGAATAGGCTTATTGATTAAGTTTATCTTTTGAGCGATGCTCACTGCTATGACTCCTACTAAAGTGGAAATGAAAGTACTTAGCAGAATAGGGATAAATACATCTGTAGGCTGTGCAGCCCCCATTTGTGCACGATATACCATGATACTGATCGGAATGATGATAAGGCCGGATGTATTAATCACCAAAAACATAATCATCGGATTGGAAGCAGTGTCCTTTTTCGGATTCAGTTCCTGCAGCTCTTTCATTGCTTTCAGTCCCAATGGGGTGGCCGCATTGTCGAGGCCAAGCATATTGGCAGACATATTCATGAAGATGGACCCTAACATCGGATGTCCTTTAGGAATATCCGGAAACAGTCGGCAAAGCACCGGACTAAGAAAGCGGGCCAGTGCGTTAATCAATCCACTGTTTTCTCCGATTTTCATGATACCCAGCCAAAGAGCTAGTACGCCTGTAAGTCCCAGGGATATCTCGAAAGCTGTCTTTGAAGAATCGAATGTAGCGTTCATGATAGCCGTAAATATCTCCGTATCTCCCAGAAAAATCACTTTTACAAGGGCGATGATAAAGGCGACGACAAAGAATCCTATCCAAATGTAATTTAGAACCATAGTTGATAGCGTGTATATAGATAGTGCAAAAGTAGTTATTACGTTTCAAATAAACTAAATCTTCGTCTTTCTTATACTGAAAATGAATGTAAATCTCTATCTTTGTCTCCTACTTTTCAAGAAATAAATGGAACAGGAAGATTTTAACATACGCGAACATCAGCTTACTTCAAAAGAACGGGATTTCGAGAATGCACTCCGTCCGTTAAGCTTTGAAGACTTTAGCGGACAGGACAAGGTGGTGGAAAACCTTCGCATTTTTGTGAAGGCGGCACGTCTGCGTGGCGAAGCACTCGACCATGTGCTGTTGCATGGTCCTCCCGGATTAGGAAAAACAACTCTTTCAAATATTATCGCCAACGAATTGGGAGTCGGCTTTAAAGTAACTTCCGGTCCGGTGCTAGATAAACCGGGTGACCTGGCTGGTGTATTGACCAGCCTCGAACCGAACGACGTGCTTTTTATTGATGAAATTCATCGTCTGTCGCCCGTAGTGGAAGAATATCTTTATTCGGCCATGGAAGATTACCGCATCGATATTATGATTGATAAGGGACCTTCGGCACGCAGTATCCAGATCGATTTGAATCCTTTCACGTTGGTTGGTGCAACCACGCGTAGCGGTCTGCTGACGGCTCCGCTTCGTGCACGTTTCGGTATTAACCTTCATTTGGAGTATTATGACGATGATATTTTGAGCAATATCATTCGTCGTTCTGCGTCCATACTGGATGTACCTTGCTCGGTACGTGCAGCATCGGAGATTGCTTCCCGCAGCCGTGGGACGCCCCGTATTGCTAATGCTTTGCTTCGCCGGGTACGTGACTTTGCACAGGTGAAAGGCACCGGCTCTATCGATACAGAGATTGCCCAGTTTGCGCTGGAGGCATTGAATATTGACAAGTACGGACTGGATGAGATAGACAATAAGATACTTTGTACCATTATAGACAAGTTTAAAGGCGGGCCTGTCGGTATAACGACCATTGCTACGGCTTTGGGAGAAGATGCGGGAACCATCGAGGAAGTTTACGAACCTTTCCTGATAAAAGAAGGATTCATGAAACGTACTCCCCGCGGACGTGAGGTGACCGAACTTGCCTATAAGCATTTGGGAAGAAGTCTTTATAACAGTCAGAAAACACTGTTTAATGACTAACATAAAGCGTCATGTGATAAGTGGTATTAACGGTATAAAAGAACTTTATAAAGCATAGTTGGATGATGAAGCAATGGACTACTTTATTTGTTTTTCTCTTTTTGAGCCTTTCTCTATCGGCTCAACAGGGATATGGAAGAGATATTTTTGTTTCTTCTAAAGGAGATTCCTTACCTTACCGGATGATTCACCCCGAATCGGTGAAACCGGGTGAGAAGTACCCCATCGTGCTGTTTTTGCATGGAGCCGGCGAACGGGGAAATGATAATGAGAAGCAATTGACTCATGGCGGACAGATGTTTCTTAATCCGGTCAATCAAGAAAAGTATCCTGCTTTTGTGCTGATTCCGCAGTGTCCGACAGACGGTTACTGGGCTTATACGGAACGTCCGAAGTCTTTTATACCTGCTGAAATGCCGGTAGGACAGGAGATCAGTCCTATATTGCAGACACTCAAACAGTTGCTCGATTCCTATCTGGTGATGCCCGAAGTGGACACGCAACGGGTTTATATTATCGGCCTTTCAATGGGAGCGATGGGAACGTATGATTTAGTAATACGCTACCCGGAGATATTTGCTGCTGCAATTCCTATCTGCGGTATAGTCAATCCAAGCCGGTTGTCGGCTGCCAAAGATGTGAAGTTCCGTATCTTTCATGGAGATGCGGATGATGTAGTTCCGGTGAAAGGTTCTCGCGAAGCATATAAAGCACTGAAAGCTGCCGGTGCAGATGTGGAATATATTGAATTTCCCGGTTGTAATCATGGAAGCTGGAATCCGGCTTTCAATTATCCCGGATTTATGGATTGGTTGTTCAAACAAAAGAAGAAACGTTGAACCAATCTGAATGATAATCACTAATAAAACATGGCTGGACTAAAATCATTAGCTAAAGATACTGCAATTTATGGGTTAAGTAGTATTGTCGGACGATTCCTTAACTATATGCTGGTACCCCTGTATACAGCAGTATTACCGGCTTCCACCGGAGGTTACGGAGTCGTATCGAACGTGTATGCGTTTACAGCCCTGATGCTCGTACTGCTTACGTTCGGTATGGAAACGGGATTCTTCCGTTTCGCCAATAAATCGGGAGAAGACCCGATGAAAGTATATGCCAACTCCCTATTGTCAGTAGGAGGCGTATCTTTGATTTTCGTTCTCCTTTGCCTGTTGTTCCTGCAACCGATTTCCAATTTGCTGGATTATGGCGATCATCCGGAATTTATAGCTATGATGGCTGTTGTGGTAGCTTTAGATTCTTTTCAATGCATTCCTTTTGCCTATTTGCGATACAAGAAACGCCCTGTCAAGTTTGCAGCTATCAAACTGCTCTCTATCATTGGCGGCATCGGTTTGAATCTGTTTTTCCTGTTGGTGTGTCCGTGGCTGAATGTACATTGTCCGGCAACCATCTCTTGGTTTTATGATCCGGACTATCTGGTGGGATATATTTTCATTAGCAACCTGATTATCTCGGTTGTCCAGATGTTCTTCTTTATTCCAGAGCTGACAGGTTTTGCTTATAAGTTGGACCGGGTGTTGCTGAAGCGAATGGTAGTATACTCTTTTCCGGTATTAATCTTAGGTTTGGTAGGGATTCTAAATCAGACTGTTGACAAGATGATCTATCCGTTTCTCTTTGAAGATCGACAGGAAGGGTTGGTACAACTGGGTATCTATGCGGCAACCAGCAAAATAGCGATGGTGATGGCCATGTTTACACAGGCTTTCCGTTACGCTTACGAACCGTTTGTATTTGGTAAAGACCGCGAAGGAGATAACCGAAAAATGTATGCGGCTGCGATGAAATATTTTCTTATCTTCTCATTGTTGGCTTTCCTTGCTGTAATGTTCTACCTCGATTTGCTGCGTTATCTTGTAGCAAAAGGTTACTGGGAAGGTCTTGGAGTAGTAGCTATTGTGATGCTTGCAGAAATCTGTAAAGGGATTTATTTCAATCTGTCCTTTTGGTATAAACTGACAGATAAGACCTATTGGGGAGCTTACTTCTCGGTGATCGGCTGTGTCATTATTGTTGTATTGAACATATTATTTGTGCCGGTTTATGGCTATCTTGCTTCGGCATGGGCTTCTGTTGCAGGCTATGCGGTAATCTTGCTGTTATCCTACTGGATAGGACAGAAAGAATACCCGATTCGTTATGATTTGAAAAGCCTCGGACTTTATGTTCTGCTGGCAGCGGTACTTTACGTTATTGGAGAACAGGTGCCTATCCCTAATCTGGTGCTCCGTCTCGCTTTCCGCACCGTACTCTTATTGCTATTTATAGCTTATATTATCAAGAAGGATTTACCATTGAGTCAGATTCCTGTTATTAATCGCTTTATAAAGAAGAAATAACTATGAAGACAGATGAACGTAATAAGTTTGCTATCAAGTCCTTTCTGGGAGAATACCTGGACTTGAAAAAAGACAAGGATAATGAACTGGCCACCGTGGATTCTATCCGTAAGGGTGTAGAGTTTAAAGGTGCCAATTTATGGATCCTGATTTTTGCCATCTTTATGGCATCACTCGGATTGAATGTAAATTCTACTGCTGTAATTATCGGTGCCATGTTGATTTCTCCGCTGATGGGACCTATTATGGGAGTAGGACTCTCTGTCGGACTGAACGACTTCGAATTGATGAAACGCTCTTTAAAGAGCTTTCTCATAACGACCGCTTTCAGTGTGACGACGGCCACTATTTTCTTCCTTCTTGCCCCTATTGCCGGTTCACAGTCAGAGCTGCTGGCACGTACATCGCCCACTATTTATGATGTATTCATCGCGCTTTTTGGTGGTTTGGCAGGTGTGGTAGCTCTCTCTACCAAGGAAAAAGGAAATGTGATTCCGGGCGTTGCCATTGCTACTGCATTGATGCCACCGCTTTGTACGGCCGGTTACGGACTGGCTTCCGGTAATCTTATTTATTTCCTGGGTGCTTTTTATCTTTACTTCATCAACTCTGTTTTTATCAGTCTGGCTACTTTCCTCGGAGTTCGTGTGATGCATTTCCAACGAAAAGAGTTTGTAGATAAAACCCGTGAGAAGACCGTACGTAAATACATCGTTCTGATTGTGGTGCTTACCATGTGCCCTGCGGTTTATCTGACATTTGGAATTATAAAAAGCACCTTCTATGAGGCGGCAGCCAATCGTTTTATTAGCGATCAGTTGAGCTTTGAAAATACACAGGTACTTGATAAAAAGATCAGCTATGAGCATAAAGAAGTGCGGGTTGTTTTGATTGGTCCTGAAGTGCCCGATGCTTCGATTTCTATTGCCCGTAGCAAGATGAAAGAATATAAGTTGGAAGATACGAAGCTGGTTGTATTGCAGGGGATGAATAATGAAGCGGTAGATGTGACTTCTATTCGTGCCATGGTCATGGAAGACTTCTACAAAAACAGTGAGCAGCGACTTCAGCAACAGTCAGTGAAGATTTCCCAACTGGAGACAACACTGGAACAATACAGAACGTATGACGCAATGAGTCGTACATTAGTGCCCGAACTGAAAGTGCTTTATCCTTCTATCACTACGCTCTCCATCGCTCATTCGCTCGAAGTGCGGGTTGACTCGATGAAGACCGATACGGTAACATTGGCTGTTTTGAAATTCGACAGACATCCGTCTGTTGCCGAAAAACAGAAAATCAGCGAATGGCTGAAAGCCCGTGTAGGAGCGAAGAAGTTGAGGCTGATTACCGAATAATGAATCTAAAAATAGTAATATGAAATTCAGACTAACCGTCTTGATAGTCTTTTCCCTCTGTCTGTCAAATGTGTTTGCCGATGAGGGAATGTGGCTGCTGGGAAACCTACGCAAAAACAAACAGACAGACCGGGTAATGAAAGAACTTGGTTTGCAAATGCCTGTGAATAAAATATATAATCCGAAGAAATCCTCTCTTTCAGATGCTGTTGTCAGCTTTGGAGGTTTCTGTTCGGGAGTGGTGGTTTCCGAAGACGGTCTGGTGTTTACTAATCATCATTGTGGTTTCAGTAGTATCCAGCAACACTCTTCTGTGGAACATGATTATCTGAAAGATGGCTTTTTTGCACGTAGCCTTGACGAAGAGTTGCCGAATCCGGAGTTGTATGTCCGTTTTCTGCTTCGTACGGAAGACGTAACCAAACGGGTATTATCTGTCGCCCGTCATGCTAAAACGGAAACAGAACGCCGTGTAGCTGTTGATTCGATCATGAATGTAATCGGTCTGGAAGTTTCTGAAAAAGATTCTACGCTGACCGGTATTGTCGATGCTTATTATGCAGGTAATGAATTCTGGCTTTCCGTTTATCGTGATTATAACGATGTTCGTTTAGTCTTTGCGCCTCCTTCTTCTGTCGGGAAGTTCGGATGGGATACGGACAATTGGATGTGGCCGCGACATACGGGCGATTTCAGCGTATTTCGTATCTATGCCAATACGAAGAATGGCCCGGCTGATTATTCTCCTGACAACGTCCCTTATCACCCTGAATATGTAGCGCCCATCTCTTTGGATGGATACAAAGAAGGTTCTTTCTGCATGACGCTTGGCTATCCGGGAAGTACGGAACGCTATCTTTCTTCGTATGGTATCGAAGAGATGATGAATGGAATCAATCAGGCAATGATTGATGTGCGGGGAGTAAAACAAGCAGTTTGGAAACGGGAGATGGATCGTCGTCCGGATATTCGTATCAAGTATGCTTCAAAATACGATGAAAGCTCCAATTATTGGAAAAATAGTATCGGGACAAACAAGGCCATCAAGCATCTGAAGGTATTGGAAAAGAAACGGGCGGCTGAAGCAGCACTTCGCGACTGGATTCAGTCTCATCCGGAAGAAAGAGAGAAACTGATTCGTTTATTCTCTTCTCTGGAGTTGAGTTATAGTAATCGTCGGGAAACAAATCGTGCGTTGGCTTATTTCGGTGAATCGTTTATCAATGGTCCCGAGTTGGTGCAGCTTGCTCTTGAAATTCTCAATTTCGACTTTGAAGCCGAGGAGAAGCTGGTGATTACCCGCATGAAGAAGTTATTGGAAAAATATGATAATCTTGATCTTTCCATTGATAAGGAGGTTTTTGCTGCCATGCTCAAAGAATATCAGTTGAAAGTGGATAAGAAGTATCTGCCTGCTATGTATGAAAAGATAGATACACTCTATAACGGGAATATTCAGGCTTATGTAGACTCTTTGTATGCAACGTCCAATATAACGTCTCCTAAGGGCCTAAAACGTTTTCTGGAGCGGGATACTACGTATAATCTGATAGAGGACCCGGCTGTTTCTTTGAGTCTGGACCTGATCGTGAAGTATTATGAGATGAATCAGAGTATTTCCGAAGCTTCCGAGCAGATAGAGCAAGGGGAACGCTTGTTCAACGCTGCCATGCGCCGTATGTATGCTGATCGTAATTTCTATCCGGATGCCAATTCCACTATGCGGCTTAGTTTCGGAACGGTTGGGGGATATACTCCTTTTGATGGGGCCACTTACGATTATTATACCACCGTGAAAGGCATCTTTGAGAAGGTGAAGGAACATGCAGGTGATATTGACTTTGCCGTCCAGCCCGAGTTGTTGAGTTTGCTTTCTTCCGGTGATTTCGGAAGATATGCCAATGCACAGGGAGACATGAATGTTTGCTTTATTTCTAATAATGATATTACAGGCGGTAATTCCGGCAGTGCCATGTTCAATGCCAAAGGAGAATTGCTTGGGCTGGCTTTCGATGGCAACTGGGAAGCAATGAGCAGTGACATCGTATTTGAACCTGACTTGCAGCGTTGTATCGGGGTAGATGTGCGGTATATGCTCTTTATTATGGAGAAATATGGTAAGGCGGGCAATCTTGTTCAGGAGTTGAAGATAGCTCGATGAAGCAAATGTTTTGATAAAGTATTCCTATCTTACTGTGGATGATAAACTTATGTGTTTACCTACCACCTCCCCCCTACGGGGACTCCTCCTTCTGGAAGGAGGAGAATAGGAATAGTACAAGCTTATATCGAACTGACGTTAATGTAGAGCCTATTTAGGGATATTCAGTAAATGTTCCTCTTTCTAAAAAATCAAGAGAAAAGCTTTGCTTTACGTGAGCTTTTCTCTTGATTTTTTCGTTCAACTCTCCCAGTCTTCTATCTTTTTTGTAGAATATTGTTTACATATTCTTATTTTTTCCTTCCCACCCATGCATTATGTACATGTCTTTTTTAGGGGAAGTTAAAACCTCTCCTGTTTTTCCTGTTATTTTAGTTAGATTATGCTGCCTTTCTTTTTTTCTTTTCGACCTTTCTATCATACATACCGCATTGGCTGTATGTAT
>NZ_GG774823.1:10125-27641 GCF_000163675.1 Bacteroides sp. D22
CCAAAAGGAGAGGACTTCAAATGCATTTGTCGGGCCAGTTCCGAGAAAGGGAACAGAGAATGGAGGCGACCTAATTCACTCGTTGCAAAACTTTGACGATATTTTTTAAGCATATCGAACTCGGTAAAACCTAAACAAGGTTCGATTTCTGAGATTTTTTGTATCTTTACCATGTGTTTTTATTTTTAATTACCCCCGTTTTGGCCGTCAAACCGTTTTTTGGGGGGAATGCTTAAAGATACAAAAAAGGCAACTAACTCGCAATGAATTAGTTGCCTTAAATTTTATTATTTTAGGAATATCCCTATTTATTGAATACTATTCAGTAAATCAATTTTTCCTTCGTTTACTAGCTTGAGTATCAGTTCGCCGAACAATGTATTCTGCCATGCAAACCACGCACGTGTGAACTTCTCAGGATTATCTTTATGGAAAGATTCGTGCATGAATCCTGTGCCTGCATCTGTATTTATTAGCATTTGGATGCATTCTTTGATTTCTTGGTCATCTTGGCTTGTAAAGGCTTTCATCATAATACTCATGGGCCATATCATATCATAACCAATATGCGGCCCCCCGATACCTTCTCCGGCTTTTCCTTTAAAGAAGTAAGGATTGTCTTTACTCCATACAAAGCGGCGGGTATTTTGATAGATCGGGTCGTTCACATCTACATCGCCCAAATATGGCATTGCCAGCAGGCTTGGTACATTGGCATCATCCATAAGGAAATGATTTCCGAATCCATCGACTTCGAAAGCGTAGATTGTGCCGTATTTGGGATGATTATAGGTTGCATATTGTTTCAGAGCCGTTTCCACTTCCTGTGCCAGTTCGCTGCATTGTGTTGCCAATTCGGTCTTTTGATTGACAGTCTCTAATATTTCAGCAGCTTTCCGGAGTGAAGTAACTGCAAAGAAGTTGGAAGGAACCAGAAATTGAAGGGTGGTAGCATCATCGGAAGGACGGAAAGCCGAAACGATTAATCCTACAGGATTTACCGGAGCGCCCAGCCCGTCGTTGTTCAGCGTATCAAGCGCACGTTCCGTTTTTCTCTGGAATTTATAAGGACCTACTCCCTCTTTTCTCTGTTGCTCTTTGAATGTTCTCAGGATATTGATGACGGCTTGAATCCATTCATTATCAAAAATACTGGCGTCTCCCGTCTCTTTCCAATACTGATAAGCCAGGCGGAGGGGATAGCAGAGAGAGTCAATCTCCCATTTACGTTCGTGCAGTTCCGGCTTCATGTCCGTCAGGTCTGTCATCCAGTCGCCCCCTTTAGCTCCGTCGTTGAAAGCATTTGCGTAAGGGTCGATATTGATACATTTGAATTGGCGGCGGATAACGCCCTCGAGCATTTTCTTTAATTCCGGGTCTTTATGAGCTAGCTGGATATATGGCCACACTTGAGCTCCCGAATCACGAAGCCACATGGCATGGATGTCTCCGGTATAGACAAAAGTATCCGGTTTGCCATCGGTGGTGCGATAGTGTACGGTTGTTTCCAATGTGTTGGGAAAACAGTTCTCGAACATCCAGGCAAGTTTGCTGTTGGTCAGCAGGTTCTTCACTCTCAAGATTTCAGCTTCTACTGCCTGTGAAGTGAATAAACGGTCTTTTTTAGCCGGACGCTGGCTTTTATACTTTCCGGTAATTTCTGCTTGCTTGGCAATCATGGTATTGTCCTTAGGACAAATGAAAGTGGAAGCGTTCATATTGCTTCCGATAAATAGAACTGTCGCAAGGGTGCAAAGTCGTGCGTTTCTTTTTATCATATTTCTTTTTATCATTTATTAATGTTCTACAGTAGTTTATTCAAAGGCAGAAAGCCGACTGTACATCTCTATCATGGCAGCTTGTGTCAGCAGCCATTTTTTATTGTCTTTTTTATTGCCGCTGAGGTCTGTATGGAACAGTCCTTTTTCATCACGTGCGTTCTCCCAGGCATAATCGAGACTTTTGTTAAAGGCATCGAGATATGTTTTATTCTTGTCAAGATGATAAAGTTCGATGAATCCTCTGAGCATCACGGCAGTAAACCAGATATCTCCTTTCTTTATCATTTTGAATGGTTCTCCGGATACGGGTGTAAAATCATAAAAGAAGTAGTTGTAACACTCTTTGGCAATGCTTTGAGCTTCTTTCAGATAAACCGGATTGTTCGTCAGTTGGTAAAGGAGGGCAGCGGACTGCATCATTTGTCCGCTGTTGTAAGCGAATTTGGCTTTTCCGATTTTTCCATCCAAACGAATATTGTCGAAATATAGATAATCTGTACTATCTTGCAAATGTTCTTTAGTCCATTCGTACAACGCTTTACCTTTTTTGAAATAACTGCTGTCGTTTGTTGCTTTGAATAGTTTTAGCGCAAAAACAGAACCAGGAGCATTTGAACAGGTGTTCTTCGATTCTTTTTTCTGCTCGCACCAATAGATCCCGCCTCCGAGCACACTATCTGTTCCGCTTTCTATAAAATCCCATATAAGTGTGGCTTTGTCCAAATATTTTTTGTTTTGGGTGAGTTGGTAAGTGTCTGTAAAATCAATGCCTAACCATACATTGTCGTCATAAAAACGGTCTGACACAGGAGCGGTACGCACATACGACGAATAAGCATTGGGAGTGCGTGCAGTGTCAAAATACTCATCAAGTCCCGGTAATACCCGTTCGTCCAGTAGTTTTTGAAATTCTTTGTTTTGAGTGGCTTCGAACAGTGCATTTACTGCGGAGAATGTTCCGGAGTAAGGCCAGAGATACGAATAGGCGTTTGGCACGTTAGCTTGTTCTTCTGATGCCAGATAAGTGACTTTGTGCTTCTCGTCAAAAGGAAAATTTTCGCGAAGCAGACAAGTGTTGGGTACTGAATAGTGAACATAGAGGGAGTCCAGCGTTTGCTGGGCTCTCTCTAAATTGATGTTTGGATTACTATTCCCCTTTGGTGCGCATCCGGTGAGGAAAGCAGCACACAGTACGGTTTCAATAATTCGCATGTTTCTTGTTATTTTTTATATTTTTCGTAATAAGCTTTTGCTTCTATCAGGGTGCAGCCGCTTGTCTGTATGGTCAGTTGAGTGCTGCCTTCGGCTCCTTTAGCCCAACTACTTCCGTAGAGAAGGTCGGACTTGTTGACGCCTTTTCTCCATAATATATCCGCATTGTTATTGAAGAAGGTGATAAACTTCTTCTGATAAATGGGTTCCAAATTATCATCTAAAATGAGTTTCACAAAATAACGGATGAATATTCCTTTGAACAGTCCGCCATCACCGTTTCCTTCGTCTCGGAGAAGATTGTTTCCTGCGTCAATCATACTGCCGTCACTGATTCCGAAATAAGCGGCTTTACGGGCGTCTTTCAAATATGATGCTTCTCCTGTAATCTTAAACAGTTCGTGGGCTGTTCCGAGAAATGTCCCTTGGTTATAACTCAATGTCAGAGTATTTAAGTTATCCGTTCTTCCGTCTATATTGTCGTAGACAGCTCCTGTGGCAGGATTGAACAGATGTTCTCTTTCCCATTGGTAAATCTTGATAGCCCATTCTTTGTATTCCTCCACTTTTTCTATTTGATATAAGCGACAGGCGATGAGGCCGGCAGGACCGTTGGAACAGGCATTCTTGCTCCATACATCACCGTGGTTCCATGCGATACCACCGTTGCAGTATTCTTCATTCCAACCTTCCTTAATCCAATTCCAAAGTTGCTTGGCTGTATCCAGATATTTAGCTTCATCGGTGACTTCATACAAACGTATCATGGTCAGGGCAATCCATTCCATGTCATCGTAGAAGTTATTCCAATAACTTCCGCCGTTTTTGGAATTGATGCCAGCATACCACTTGTCGAAGCAGTCTTTATATTTAGCATCATGAGTACGAATATAGGCATCAATCAATACGTCCATAGCATGCGCTTGCGGCCAGTAATGAAAAGTTTCGTCATAACCGTCGCTTTCATAGTTGAAGTAATTGCCCGTTTCATTCCAGAAACGGTTAATTATGGTGACCGAGCTACTGTCTGCTGCTGCTTCCCAGTTGATTGTATAAAGCCCCTTGTCGTACATATACTCGTCTTCGATGTTGCTGCAACTTTGGAACATCAGCGCGAGGAACGGGACACATAATAATAGTTTTTTCATACATCTTCTTAATTAACTGGTTCTATAGAATGGGTGTAATTTTCACCGGTAAAAATAACACGAACTTTTGTATTATTTCCTATGATTCCATCATTAAATTTCCATTTACGATCCCATTGACCTGCTTCTGCATTATCATTTGTTTCCATGATATAGAAATAGGATGGATCTGGGTTTGCTCCTGGTACTACGTCTGTGTCGTTTTTGGTGCCCCAAATCAATTCGCTATCGTCCGCATATACCATTAGGAGTTTGTAACGATTGTCATTATTACTAGGACTTATTGTACCTGTTCCCTCAAATACTCCATTTCCTATATAGGGTAAGTCAAGAAGGACATTTCGATCCCAGCAGTGCCATAGTCCCATTGATTTAATTTCTTTTGTAATGACTGATTTGTTGGAGAAATCTACCTTAACACGATAAATTCCGTCTTTTTCGACAGTGGTAATTCCGTCTCCACTTTTAATCTCTCCATCTTCTATATAGAAGAACTTTGCATCTGCTTCTTGAGAAGAAGCCATCTTATAAGTCTTTCCTCCTTGCAGCCGGGTGAATATTTCAAATATGCCTTCTCCCAGTTTATTGTATTGCACGGCTTTACTGATATCATTTCCCCCTTCACTGGCTTCACCTGTCAAGAATAAGTTTTTAGGAGTTGTTTCCGGTTCTTCAGGAGATACACCGTCTCCGAGAGATACAAAATGTGTATAGTTTGCTCCGTTGAATTTAACGGTGACTTTGGTCATGCTACCATCAAACTGATTGTCAAATTTCCATTTGTGATTCCATTGCGGTTCATTACCTTCATTGATTCCATATTCTTTGATAAAGTAATATGAATCTTCTTGACCAGCTCCGTTCGGAGATGAATCTACGTCATTCAATGTTCCCCAATACATATCTTTATCGCTGTAAGACATCAACAGTTTGTAACGTTGGTCTTTTCCCCAGCTTTCCTGTTTAAACGTTACTTTGCCTTCTCCTTCAAATATTCCGTTACCTTTGTAAGACAGCTCGAAAATAACCTTGTTGCTCGGGCAGAAAAATACTCCTACTGATTTTACTTCCTGAATAGAGACTGAAGCAATAGAGAAGTCCATAGTGATGCGATAGATTCCGTCTTTTTCTACTGTCGTTTCGCCTTCGCCTTCTACAATTCTATTTCCATCAATGTAGAAATAGTTTGCGTTGTCATTGGTTTTATCTACCAGCTTATAGCTTTTTCCTCCTTTCAAACGGGTAAAGATTTCAAATGTTTCCTGTTCGGGTGAGGAACAAGGTACTGCTTGACTGATATCACTTCCCCCTTCGGTTGCTTCACCGGTGAGAAATAATTGAGATGGAACCTCTGCAAATCCGAGCATACGGGTGATCGTCAGTTTATGTGAGACATTGCTCATTGCCGTGCTCAGACCGCGTGATGCGATGACCGTCCAGATAATTGTACCTGTCTCTCCACTGTTCAATCCTGCTGCTGCACCTATTTTATTCAGTGTTTTATGACTGATAGTCGCGTAATTGCGCGCCCCGTTGTTGTCAGACAATACTTTGTAAAGAGGATTAGAAAAGTTTCCCCCTTCTTTGTCGAAAACGATTTCGTAGAGCGGTGAGCCACTGTCTTCAGCTTTCGCTGCTTCCCATTCGAAGAATAGGGAAGCGGTAGCAGATGCTACTAGTTCTACACTTTTTCCGCTGATTGGTTCATAAAGTTGATTCACCGGGCTTACTGCCGTATCTCTGTATTCCATATCTTCCGTACATGAGAAGATGATTGCTAATGTAGTGAATAAGGCGACTACTTTTGTTATTTTTGTTTTCATATTAATTTCCTTTTAATAGGGTGATTAGTTAGAATATCCGGGATTGTTAGGGGCTAGATTCGGATTCAGGTTGATTTGGCTTTGAGGAACTGCCCATAAATAATCTCTGTTTTCGTCGAACTGACGTTTATCCAGTCGGATAGGATTACCGTTGTTGAAGTTTGCGCCATAAACATATCCTTCAAGGTATTCTTTTCCGGCTTTCCAGCGTTTGATATCATACCATCTCAATCCTTCGAGGGCTAGTTCGCAACGGCGTTCGTTACGGATGATTTGTCTCATTTCCGCTTCTGTCTTTTCGGTAGGATAAGCTTTTGCTTCTTCTGTGAATCCAGCTCTGTTTCGGAGTGGGAGTATGGTCTGATTCCAGATAGTAGCATCCATGTTTCCTTTCTCAAATTGAGCCTCTGCATACATTAACAAAATATCGGCATAACGTATGATGCTAAGATTTACCCCAGAATTCATATCACCTTTTGCTTGTGGGCTATAGTATTTGCGGGTGTAATATCCGGTAGCAGTTTTGTTACTTCCGGCTTCATACTTATCCACTGTGTTGGATTGCGGATTGATTTGAATGATAGTTCCTGTACTGCCGTCCGAAACATTCTTACTCCAGTCATAACCGTCATAAACAACAGTGGCGGTCAGCCGCAAATCGCGGTTGGCATACGGAGTACTTGGATTGTATAACGGGCTATTTTCATTGAATGCTTTGCCATCTACCATTAAATAACTGTCTACCAACGATTGTTGCGGAGCGCGGTTACAAAGACGTGCACCAACTGATAGCGGAGCCATATCTGACATCTCACCCCATGTCAGTAGGAAAGGAACGTATGCACGGTCTAGAATAATCTCCTGATTATATTCGTTGGTTTCTTCAAAAACACTACGATAAGTGGGGAGAAGGCTGTATGTGCCATATTCATTCTGTTTCTTTATCAGATTATCGCAATATTTGATAACGTTATCCCAGTCACTGTCCATTAGGTAGACTCTTGCCTGTAGAGCACTGACCGCTCCTTTGGTAATCTTGCCTTGTTCAGCATCTTGCAATTGGTCACGGGTGGGAAGTGCGTTTGCTATATCTTCTAATTCCTGATGGATGAAGCTGATGATGGTAGCACGTGGAGTACGGGCAATGGAGTTGGATTCATCAATTGTAATATCTTTGTCAAAGAATGGCACATCTCCATACAGATTAGTTAGCCGGAAATAGATAAAGGCACGGATAAAACGAATTTCGGCAATCATGCGTGCTTTGACAGCTACATTCATTCCCGGAACCAGATCTACTTTCTCCAGAAACACATGGCAGGTTTTGATACCACCGTATAGATCCTTCCATTCATTTTTAAAGAGTTCTAAAGAAGGAGTGCCCATACCTTTGCGAATGGCACGCGGGTCGGTTACATTTCTTCCGTCGAATACATTGTCACTCAGACTTTCGTCCTGCCACATTCTTCCGGCATTGTACATTTGGCTGTAGGCCATGTTAACTACGTATTGTGCTTTCTCTGTGGAGTTCCAGAAGCTGTTGTCCGTGAATTTGTTGGACGGGATATTTTCCATATCGTTGCAACCGGTCATCAGCACGGAAGCAACCCCAGCCACTAAATAGAGAAGTTTATATCTTTTCATACTGTTGTTTGATTAAAATTCAATGTCTACACCAAATCCGAAATAACGCAGAGTAGGATACGAACGCCCACTATTGGCACCGCTTGTGCTCATTTTGGAATCAAATTCGGATGATTCCGGGTCTATAAACGAGTTGTTGCTGAATGTCAGTAAGTTCTGACCGTTTATATACAAGCGGGCTTTTTGCATTCCCAAATGTTTAGTCCATTCTTTGGGCAGGGTATAACCAATCGTGAGGTTTTTCAACCGCAAGTATTTACCGTCTAGCAAGAAGAGGTCGGAGCCGTTTCCATTGCCGTAGTTGTTTCTGTTGGAGTCAGAACCTGGCGCTGCTAATCTTGGCCAGCGGGCCTCGGTATTGGTTGGTGTCCAGAAATCCAGTTGATGTTTATAAATGGTATAAGAGTAGTTGGCGTGATATGGTTCTATCAATTCACCACGCAACATCATGTCACGTTTGCCTACTCCTTGCCAGAACATACTGAAATCGATCCCTTTCCAGTTCAGACCGTAGGTGAATCCGAAAGTATAACGTGGGAAGGCATTACCAAGAATAAACTTATCTTTTGAGTCGATGATACCGTCGTCATTTCGGTCTACAAATTTAATATCTCCGGGTTGTACCTTAGCTCCTACTGGTATGGCAGACGCTTCAATTTCATCGTAACTTTGGAAAAATCCTGCCATCTTATAGCCATAATAAGAGTTCAAGGGAACACCGACCCGGATGATACGGCTTAACTCTTCCACTTGGGTAATTTGTTCGTCTCCGGGGAATTCCAATACCTTGTTCCAAGAATCTCCCAAATTAAAGTTGAAATTGTGAGTAAACGCCCCAGTTTTCAATCGATAGTTGACAGATAGATCCCATCCCTGATTTTGCATCTTGCCGATATTTGCCATAGGCATTTCCGTACCGAATACGGAAGAAATCAGCGGTTTCATTAAGATGTCATTCGTTCTTTTATGGAAGTAATCGAAAGTGACAGTCAGACTGTTTTGTAGGAAAGAGGCATCGACACCGATATTGAATGTTTGGGTTTTTTCCCAAGTCAGATTTTCTAGTCCCAGTTTGAATCCGGCTCCCGATACCGTTTTGTTATTGTAGGCATAGCTGTTGTCATACACGTCATATACGGTAAAACGATCGTAAGTACCGATTGCTTGACTGCCCAAGATACCATAAGAGGCTCGTAACTTCAAGTCGCCTATCTTTTCTTTATAAAACTCCATGAAGGATTCTTCTGTAGGGCGCCACCCCAAGGAAACTGAGGGGAAAAAGCCCCAACGATAATCCTTGTGGAACTTAGAAGCTCCGTCGTAGCGAAAACTGAATTCTGCATAATATCTGTCGGCATACGAATAACCTGCACGTCCAAGGAAAGAGGTTATGCTGGTGCGGTTACTGTCGTCAACGGAAGTTTTTCCTGTGATGTTTCCCGGCTCACTGGTTGTTTCGTCAGTAGCAATACCTAAATCGGGGTCTACATACTTCTTTTCTATTTCGTTACTGCTTTGTGTGTATGACTCGTTGGTCAATCCTACTAGACCGTTGACCGTATGCTTGCCGAATGTTTTGTTGTAATCCAATAGCAGTTGAGTATTGATAAGATAGGCGTTACTGTTCCAGTTACTGGTTTTGTTGTTCTCTTTTTTGATTGGACGCGGTTCTGTGGCTTCTTCGCTACTATAATAAGCCACTGCATGATTCCTGGTAAAACGTGTGTCGTTCATGATGTCAGCACCGAACACTCCTTTCAATTTTAATCCGTCAATAATCTTCATTTCGGCGGAAACGTTTGTGTTGATGTAGTTATTACGGTATTTATTTCTTCCACCCGCTTCCAACTGTCCCAGTGGGTTGAACTCGGACAATATATCATTCAGTAGGTATCGTCCGTCTGCTGATTTCATTTTATAGTAATAGTAGGTCGGGGTGCGGGCGGCATCTACTTCCAGGCTTCCTCCGGTAGTGCTTACACTGTTGTTGCGGGCATAAGCAAGGATTCCGGTCAGTTTGAAGCGTCCGAGCTCAGTACTCAGACTTGTGCGGAAGTTGTAGCGTTGAACACCGAAAGAGTCGTTTCCTACATAGTTGCTTTCCTGATCGTAATAACCCATTGAAATCATGTAAGTAGAGTGTTCGCTACCTCCGGATACGCTTAGGTTATAATTCTGTTGCATGGCTGTTCGCATAATCTGGTCAAAGAACCAGCTCTCTTCATTCTGATGAGCGGCTAAATCGCGGATTTGGTCAGGAGTATACTTGGGAGCATTGCCTGCATTGGTTTCTGCAAGATTTCTCAGTGTTGCGTTTTGATAGCCTGCTACCGGAGAGAACAGGATGTCCGGATTTTCCCAACCTATCATGCCGCTCAAGCGGACTACCGGACGCTGGTTCTTTTTCCCTTTTTTGGTGGTCACCACTACTACACCGTTGGAAGAACGTGAACCGTAGATAGCGGCCGTTCCTGCATCTTTCAAAATAGAGATGTTTTCGATGTCCATCGGATTCAGCTTATTGAAGCTTTCACCGTCAGCTACCAGTCCGTCTATCACAAATAGAGGGCTATTGTCATTCAGCGTACTGATACCACGGATATTGAAATTCGTTTTGTTATCATTCGGGTTGTGGTTACGTTGCTGTATGATAACGTTCGGTGCTGCTCCTTGCAATGCCTGAGTCATGTTTGCCACCGGACGGTTTTCAATCATGTCGGCTTTTACTTGGTCTACCGCACCTACCGCACTTTTACGGGTTGTTGTGCCATATCCTACTACAATAACTTCATCGAGGACTTTCGTGTCTTCTTTCATGCTAATGGAAAGAGAACTCTTTCCGTTAACCGGAAACTCTAGAGTAGCATAGCCGATGTACGAAAAAACTAGTGTATCATTGGCGTCACATTGAATGGAGAAGTTGCCGTTGATGTCTGTAATTGTTCCGATTCCCGACTTGCCTTTTACACTTACGCTTACTCCGATGAGAGGTTCACCGGATGCATCTTTTACCGTTCCTTTTACGAGGGTATTCTTCGTTTGCGAAGTGCTCAATATGCTCGCCTGTCCGGCATTAATGTCGGGCGCCAGAATAAATAAAGAGGCTATAGCGAGACTGAAAAACAAAAGTTTATACTTTCTACAAGTCATACCTTGTTTTGATTTAAGGAATTAAATTAAATGATTAAAATTCTCTGATGCTAGTTTTGATTTTGAATGGAGAGTACTTTTAGGTCATACGTATTAGTGTTTAATGGTTAATATAAAATAGTGTCTTGACCGTTATGAAAATCAGACGTTGCAAATATGGGGGGGGTGCTGAGGAATGTATGTACGAATTTATGCCATTTATGTCTTTTCTTGATAAAATGGCAGGAATTGAGGAGGAAATGGCGGAAAATCGTGCAATTTATTATCTGTTTATTATTGGTGTAAGAAGTTTCTTTATTACTTTTGTATTAATGAACTGCATCCTTTGCTATTGAATGAAATACTTTGTTGCTTATGGGAAAAACATATCTTTCTCGATTTTTCTTTTTTCTCGTTATCGGTTGGTGGAGTCTGTTGGATGTTGAGGCTACAGCATATAGTTTGCGTCAGTTTTCCAGCAAAAACGGATTGTCTAATAGCGCCATTCTTTCTATTTGTCAGGATTGTGATGGATTGATCTGGATTGGTTCGTGTGATGGATTAAATGTGTTTGATGGGACTGAACTCCGTTTGTATAAGCCTGTTGATGTCCGGAACAATTTGTCAGGTAACTTGATTGATAATATAATGGAAGCGGAAGACCATGTTTTATGGATACAGACGAATTATGGACTCGACCGTTTCGATACTCATTTGCAGACTGTTCAGCGGTTTAAAGACTTTCAGGATATTAGCTGTATGGCAAAAACGCGGGAGAATGATGTCTTGGTCATTAAGGATGACGGTTATATTTATTATTTTGATCGGAAAGGACTTAAATTCCACCGTTTGAATGCAAAGCGGTTAGCTTTTGAGGATATACAGTATATATGTGTGGATAGTGCGAATGTTCTATGGATTTTTTCTTCTAGTGGTGATGTCCGTAGTTATGTTATTGAAAAGAAGGAAGATAGTATCCCGGAACTTATTCTTCAGTCGTTGTTTGAGCAGGAGGGAGAGTTGTTTTGGACATCAGGAGAAGGAGATTTGGTTTATTTTATTGACGGTGCTTATGATCTTTATGAGTATGATTTGCGTAGCCGGAATAAATATTTCATAGCTGATTTGAAAGAGGAGATAGCTCAGCGAGGGCAGGTCTCTTCTATTGTCAAGCAAAGAGATGATTATTATGTCGGTTTCAAAAGCAGTGGATTGATTTGCTTGAAATATCAGTCCGACAGTAAGGTTAAATATGTCATGCAATCAATCGGCATTGAATCCGGCATTTTCTGTCTGTTTAAAGATCGATTTCAGGATATTATTTGGGTGGGAACTGATGGACAGGGGGTATATATGTATTTCATCGACCATTTTTCTATTCGGAATACTTTATTGGATACTTCTGACTATCAAATTAACACTCCGGTGCGGGCTTTGTTTTTGGATGATGAACAAACGTTATGGGTAGGGACTAAAGGAGATGGAATTTTGCGTATGCTCCGTTATGCTCCAGATACGGGAGGAAAGTTTGATGTGGAACGGTTGCATACAGGGAATAGTTCGTTGACGGATAATTCCGTTTACTGTTTTGCTCCTAGTTGTTGGAATCGACTGTGGATAGGAACGGAGCATGGGATGAACTATTATTCTTATCGGGAGAGAAAAGTAAAAGAGTTTCCTGTTATGGTTGACGGTAAGACGTTGAGATATGTGCACTCTATATGTGAATTGAATGACAGTACGATTTGGGTGGCTACTGTAGGTGAGGGAATTGTGAAAATTGTACTGAACGTTTCTGATGGAGAACCTAAAGTTATGTTTACCCGAAGAATTGTGTTAGATGGAGGGAGAAGAGCTTCTAATTACTTTTTTACGTCTCATCAGGAAAATGATTCCATTCTATGGTTTGGTAATCGTGGTTATGGTGCTTACCGGATGAATGTGAAGACGGAGGTGATGATGCCATTTCGTTTTGACCAGGAAGTCAGTAACCAGGCTGTAAATGATATTTTTGCCATTCTTTCAAATAAAAAAGGCTATTGGTTGGGTACTAGTTTTGGGTTGACACACATGCAGTCGCCCGGTAATTATCGGGTATATAATGAGGCAGATGGATTCCCCAATAATACGGTTCACGGCATTTTGGAAGATGGCGAACATAATCTTTGGCTAAGTACCAATCAAGGGGTGGTACGGTTTAATATTGAGGCAAATACTGTCCAGGCTTATAATCGGCAGAATAATCTGGAAGTCACAGAGTTCAGTGATGGTGCTTTCTTTAAGGACGAGCGTACAGGGACTCTCTTCTTCGGTGGAACAAACGGATTTATTACTATCAATGAAAACGATCTTACGGCTATGGAATATATGCCGAAATTGCAGTTTTACCGTCTATCTATCTTTGGAAAAGAATATAATATTTATCATTTTTTGCGGCAAGATAAAGATGTGGAAGTATTGGAACTGGATTATAGCCAGAATTTTTTCAATTTATCTTTTGTAGCTGTCGATTATATCAATGGTAATAATTATACTTATTCTTATATGATAGACGGACTAAGCAATAATTGGATAGAGAACGGCTCTTCTACAACGGCTGTTTTCTCCAATCTTCCACCCGGTCAATACACTCTTTGGGTGAAATGCCGGAGTAATATTATGGGTAAAGAAAGCAAGCCGTACTCTTTGGTCATTCGTATTGCTCCTCCTTGGTATATGACACAATTAGCTTATTGGGGATATTTCTTGCTGTTTCTTCTTTTGCTTTGGGGGCTTGTTTATATGGCTATTCGTCGCTATCGTCGGAAACGGGATATTATTATTGAGAAACTGAACCGACAAAAACGAGATGAAATTTATGAATCTAAATTAAGGTTCTTTACAAATATCACACATGAATTTTGTACGCCTCTTACTTTAATATCAGGACCTTGTGAGAAGATTCTGTCTTATGCCGGAACAGATGGATATATCCGTAAATATGCTGATTTGGTTCAACAGAATGCACAGAAACTGAATTCGCTGATTCAAGAATTGATAGAATTTCGTCGGTTAGAAACAGGGCATAAGGTATTGGATATACAAGAGGTAGCTGTGGATGAGCATACTCGGGGCATTGCCGAATCTTTTGGTGAATGGGTGGAAAGTAGAAAGGTGGATTATCAACTAAATATTGAGGAGGGAGATCGCTGGAATACAGATGTGAGTTGCTTGAGTAAAATTGTCAATAATTTGATATCGAATGCCTTCAAATATACCTCCGATGGCGGTAAGATAACTGTGGAGCAATGTATTGAAGGAGAAAGGCTTTGTATCCGTGTATCCAATTCAGGTAAGGGAATTAAGAAGGAGAATCTGGATAAGATATTCGACCGCTATAAGATTCTGGATGATTTTGAAACGCAGAATAAGAACGAAGCTTTCCCGAGAAATGGCTTGGGACTGGCTATTTGTCATAGTATGGTGAATCTGCTTGCTGGAGAGATTCGCGTGATGAGCATACCGGAAGAGGTGACGACTTTTGAGGTTGTTTTGCCGATGTTGACTGTCACTGATGCGAAATCAGGAGAATTGAAGGAACTGAAGAAGCAAGTAATGCCAATTAGCGATAAACCAGTAGAGCAGAAGAAGGATATTGTTGCAGATTATGACGCTTCTAGGCAGACTATAATGATTATTGATGATGATCCTTCTATGTTGTGGTTTGTGACAGAAATTTTTGCGGGTAAATATAATGTGCAGCCGTTTAATAGTGCTCAGGAGGCGTTGGAACAGCTGAAACTGAAACAACCGGACTTGATTTTATCGGATGTGATGATGCCGGATATGGATGGACGGGCATTTGCGAAGATTGTGAAGGAAGATAAATTGTTGAGTCATATTCCGCTAGTATTGCTCTCGGCACTTAATTATATTGATGAGCAAGTGAAAGGAATCGAATCGGGTGCGGAGGCATACGTTACAAAACCTTTTAATGTCGAATATCTAGAGAAGATTGTAGAAAGGCAGATTAGGCGTAAAGAGGATATGAAAGAGTATTATAGCTCTATTTATAGTGCTTTTAAACTGGAAGACGGGCATCTTTTGCATAAAGAAGACAAGTCGTTCTTTGAGAAAATGATGCGAGTGATAGATGAATATGTGGAGAATCCGGAGCTTTCGGTAGAGTTGTTGAGCGCTTCATTAGGGTGTAGCACTCGTCAGTTTTATCGGAAATTGAAGAATGTAACGGATAAAACTCCGGCTGACATTATCAAAGAGTATCGTCTGACGGTAGCGGAACGCCTGTTGCTTACTACAAATCTTACAGTAGAGGAGATTATGAATAAGGCGGGTTATACGAATAGAGGTACTTTCTATAAAGTGTTTTCTCAAAAGTTCGGAATGCCTCCGCGGCAGTATAGAGAGATGAAAAAAAAAGATTTGAAAGAGAAGGACTTTCATTAGTATAATTGAGTGGGGGTGTGTCAAGGGTTTGAATAGTTTATCATTTTGACACACCCTCAATTTCTCGGAAGATTAAAGTTGCTTTTTGGGCTTTCTTCTCGCCCATCCTTCTTCACTAAAGTCGGGTTCTTTATCTTTGAAAAATTCCTGCCAGTTATCTTTCCTTTTCGGTCCGCGGGCATCCGAATATCCCCGCTCTGCACGGCTTGGTTTTTCCTTCTTGCTGGATTTTGAACCTTTGGCAGAAGCATCCTTAGATTTTCTGTCTTTATTTTCATAGCGTGGAGCGCGCTCTTCGTTTTTACCGGATCTTTTACCGCCTTTGCGTTCACCCGAACCGTTTTCGTGTCCTTTTCCACCTTCTTCACTGGAGACTTCTACAACAACTTTACGACCATTCCATTTGGCACGGTTTAGAGCTTTTAGAACATTGACGGTTTCTTTTTCAGGTACTTCGAAGAAAGAGAAGTTCTGCATCAGGTCAATGCGTCCCAACTCGATACGTCCGCGTGTATTACTGTTCAATAAGCCGATAAGATCACTGGGGAAGAAACTGTCTGTTTTACCCAGATTGATGAATAGGCGGTTGAAGCCTGGAGCAGCTTTCCGACTTCTCTTTTCGAAACCATTTTCTTTGCGGTCACTTTTTCTGGCACGTTCACTACGGCTTTCAATTGTTGGTTGTTCTATTTCCGGGCGGTGGCGGTAATATTCTGCGAAACGGTTGAATTCGTGCGAAACCACTCGTTTTATCAGGTCTTCCTTGCTCAACCATTCTAGTTTACGATAGATTTCCGGCATGAAGCCTGCGATTTCTTCTTCATTTACTTTTACTTTTTCAAGGTCGTCAATAACCTTAATCAACTGCTTTTGGCAAATGCCTGCCGCAGTCGGCATCTCTCCGGTAATGAATTTCTTGCCGATAATTCGTTCTATTTCTCTTAACTTTCCCTTCTCGCGGAGATTGATGATAGCGATAGAAGTACCGGTTTTTCCGGCACGTCCTGTACGTCCGCTGCGGTGAGTGTAGCTTTCTGTATCATCAGGCAAGCCGTAGTTGATGACGTGAGTCAAATCGTCCACATCCAGACCACGGGCTGCTACATCCGTAGCAACAAGCAGCTGCAGATTACAAATACGGAACTTTTGCATGACAGTGTCTCGTTGTGCTTGTGAAAGTTCGCCATGCAGCGAGTCGGCATTATAGCCTTCTTGCATTAATTTGTCAGCAATTTCCTGTGTTTCCTTGCGGGTACGGCAGAAAATAATACCGTATATTTGCGGGTAATAGTCGACAATGCGTTTTAAAGCCTCGTATTTATCTTTCGCTTGTACGGTATAAACTACGTGTTTAACGTTGTTGGTACTTTCGTTCTTACGGCCAATAGTAATTTCTTTCGCGTTACGTAAATAGTTCTTGGAGATACGTGCAATTTCCGGGCTCATAGTAGCGGAGAAAAGCAGTGTGTTACGTTCTTGCGGTACATCAGCCAGAATAGCGTTAATGCTATCTGTAAATCCCATGTTCAGCATCTCGTCTGCTTCGTCCATTACAACGTTGCGGATGGTGGATAGGGAAACGGTCTTGCGTTCCATCAAGTCCAGCAAACGTCCAGGAGTGGCTACGATGATATGTACGCCTCGTTTCAGGCTGCGTATCTGGCTGTCAATGGAAGAACCTCCATATACAGGCAGTACTTTTAGTCCATCAATGTATTTGGAATAGTCGTTCAAATCTCCTGCTATTTGGAGACAAAGCTCACGGGTAGGGCAGAGGATAAGTGATTGTGGGATTCTGTTCTTTACGTCAATTTGTTGGAGCAGAGGCAAACCGAATGCGGCTGTTTTACCTGTTCCTGTCTGTGCAAGAGCTACTACATCATTATTTTCTCCTAAAAGGTACGGAATCACTTCCTCTTGTACCGGCATGGGATTCTCGTATCCCATTTCTTCAATTGCTCTACGTATCTCCGGAGAAACACCAAGCTCTTCAAATGTCTTCATTAAATCTCTGTATATCTTTTATTTCGGCTGCAAAGATAGTTAATTTAGTTGATAATGAATGGTTGATAACGGATAATTATTGTAGACGTCATCATATTTATGGATCAGTCTGAAAATTGGGGGATTTGATTCAGAGCAATCATATTCTTAACAAAATAGATTCATTCCGGTGTGAAAATGAACTAAACTGTGCAGTTCTGACTCATTCGATAGCGGAATACTGCGTAACTTACCTCTTTTTTTATAAATAAAGTATCATCAATGCCACTATAAGATTATTGCCATTCATCGCTTTCACCTGATTCTTGAAATGCCGATGAATAAGGAGA
>NZ_GG774823.1:27950-77546 GCF_000163675.1 Bacteroides sp. D22
CAATCGGTATAAATAAATTCAAAAGGTGAAAGCGATAATGGAAGCCTTCACCTGTTTTTTTCCTACGCTTTCACCCGCTATCTCCTTATTCATCGATGTTTCAGTTATAAGGTGAAACGGGTGAAACTTATGAATCCAAAGTTCATGTTATACTTATGCAAATCAGTAATTGAAAACAAAATCTCATTCATTCCAATATAGAATTGAATTAAATTTTAAGGATGTGATTGCACTGAATCAAATCCCCAAGAATTACAACTGAGCCATATTTATCCTTTATCAACAATCAATTATCTGTTAATAAAATGCTGCGCAACTGTTCTATGTCTTCCATAAAGAGTCCGATTCCTCTTTTCAGATACGTTTGTATACTCCTATATAGTTGTTGAGCGAATGATATAAAGCTCTGTGTCCTTTTGTGCATTATGGTAAATTTTACCTGTATTTCTTAGCAAACTCCACGGATACTGAATTACTGAAACTTCCGCAAACCTCGGCTGCGAAGTCTTTTCCACATTGGATTATTTTATCCCATATATCTTCATTCAAGTTATTTAGGTCGCGGTATCGAACATCATATTTGAGTAATCCATAAATGAGTCCTGCATTAAAATTGTCGCCGGCCCCAATGGTGCTGACTGCCTGTAACGGTTCTACCGGATAATCTTTGTTGACCAGATTGGTGCGCAACGCTACTTTTTCTCCACCTGCAGTACAGATGAATCGTGGGCAATAGAATTTGATTTTATCCTTGTATATCTTGTCTACGTCCTGTATGTTGTACATATAGAGGAAATCCTCCAATGAACCGCGTACAATATCCGCATATTCAAGATTCTCAATAATGGTTGGAGCCAGTTTGATGGCTTCGTTCTTATGAGAAGAGCGGAAATTCGGGTCGTAATAGATGATGGCTTTCTTTTCCCGTGCCTGATCGAGTAATTCGAGAATCTTTTCCCGCAGTACCGGATTCAGTGCATAATACGACCCCACCATCACAATGTCATCTTCCTCTAATTTAGGGAATAGGACGTCTAGACGTTGCTTGGGATAGTTCTTGTAAAATATATATTCTGCATCGCTTTGCTCGTTGAGAAAAGCCAGAGATACTGGTGATTTACCGTCCGGGAATACGTTGACATGATCGGTTGGAATATTATTCTCACGCATAAACTGCAGGATAATATTGCCTACACGGTCATTTCCGGTTTCACTGATGAAACCGACGTTTACTCCCATTCGTCCCAATGAGACGATGCCATTGAATACAGAGCCTCCCGGTACGGCTGCGGAAGGCTGGTCACCTCGAAAGATGATATCGAGGATTGTCTCTCCGATACCGATTACTTTTCGCATAGTGATCTTGATTTTTCTCCCAGATAACCACCATGATGGCGTTTTGAATATTCGGCGATCGTAAATCCGGTTTCTTTCATGGTTTGTACCACCAATATATCTCCGATCACTGTCATGGCAGTGGTAGAGGTAGTAGGAGTCATGCCTAACACACAGACTTCAGCCGGCTTACCGGTACTAAGACAAACATCCGACTCTTTTGCCAACGGACTGTCCGGATTACCAGTAATAACAATAAACTTCAAATCCGGATCCAGATTATGAGCCAGACGGGTTAATTCCACAATTTCCCGTGTCTTGCCCGAGTTGGAGATCAACAGGAGTAAATCATTTTTTTGTAAAATACCCAAATCACCGTGTTGCGCCTCGCTGGGATGCAGAAAGACAGATGGAATACCGGTGGAACAAAAAGTTGTAGCAATGTTCATGGCAATCTGTCCGGCTTTTCCCATACCGGAAGTTACCAGTTTTCCCTTTTTCTGATGTATTTGTTCTACAATCAGTTTTACTGCTTTTTCATAAGCGTCTGTTATTGGGATGTTGAGCACAGCTTGTGCTTCCTGTTGCAAAAGTTGTTTGATGGAGTCTATCATATAATCAGTTTATTTTTTCTTTTAATTCGTTCAATGTGTTTGCTACTTCGTAATAGGTTGAGAATGGTTGCCGTGCAAAACCTTTATCCTCCAACGTGTGGAGTGCTTTCAATAGTTCGTCATAGAAACCATATTCATTGTAGAAGATGACCTTTTTCCGGTGATAACCGATAGAAGCAGCGGCTATTACATGGAAGATCTCATCGAGCGTACCAACGCCTCCGGGTAGTGCGACTAGCACCTCCGACTTCTCCGTTATGATATCTTTGCGGTCACTCAAATTGCGGGTGTGAATTTCTTCGTCTAACAGAGTGCTTACTTTGCCGTTCTCCTCCAGTTTGGCGGGAACAACTCCGATGACCTTGCCGCCGTTTTCTTTCACGGCGCGGGCGATACATTCCATCAGTCCGAGGCTGGCACCTCCATATATCAAGGTTTTGCCTTTCTGCCCCATCCATTCTCCTATTTGGCGGGCACTTTCGAAGTACACTTTGTCAATGTTTTCGGAAGCGGAACAGAATATTCCTATCTTTTCCATATACGTTGTTGCTGTTATAGTCCACAAATATCTGCAATTTTCTATAAACAGCAATAAGTTTTATTGTATTTTTGCGGCATTAATTCAATAAGGAAGTAGAAAACAATGCATTGCAACGAATATACATTGCCAAATGGCTTACGTATTATCCATGAACCGACCCTCTCAAAAGTAGCTTATTGTGGTTTTGCGATCGATGCCGGAACGCGCGATGAGGCGGAGAATGAGCAGGGAATGGCCCATTTTGTAGAACACCTGATTTTTAAGGGAACGGAGAAGCGGAAAGCCTGGCATATCCTCAACCGGATGGAGAATGTGGGGGGCGACCTGAATGCTTACACTAATAAGGAAGAAACGGTGGTCTATGCCGCTTTCCTGAAAGAACATCTGGAACGGGCGCTTGAACTGTTGGGGGATATTGTATTTCATTCAACTTTTCCGCAGCATGAAATAGAAAAAGAAACGGAGGTCATTATCGATGAAATCCAGTCGTATGAAGATACTCCGTCGGAACTGATCTTCGATGATTTTGAAGATATGATCTTCCGCAATCATCCATTGGGAAGAAACATTCTTGGTAAACCGGAACTGCTGCGGAGTTTTCGCACAGAGGATGTTCTATCGTTTACCCGCCGGTTTTACCAACCGGGGAATATGGTGTTTTTTGTTCAGGGACAATATGATTTCAAGAAAATCATCCGCTTGGTAGAAAAATACCTTTCGGATATTCCTGATGTAAGAGTAGAGAATCGTCGCACACCTCCGCCTCTTTATATGCCGGAACATTTGACGGTTTCTAGAGACACACACCAGGCACATGTAATGATGGGTAGCCGTGGCTATAATGCGTATGACGACAAACGCACGGCTCTCTATTTATTGAACAATGTCCTCGGAGGTCCCGGAATGAATAGCAAACTCAATGTATCCCTTCGTGAGCGTAGAGGACTGGTTTATAATGTCGAATCCAATCTGACCTCTTACACGGATACAGGGGCTTTCTGTATTTATTTCGGGACGGATGTGGATGACATGGATACCTGTTTGAAACTGACCTATAAGGAACTGAAGCGGATGCGTGATGTGAAAATGACTTCCTCCCAATTGGCAGCAGCGAAAAAGCAGTTGATCGGACAAATCGGAGTGGCATCTGATAACTTTGAGAATAATGCATTGGGAATGGCGAAAACATACCTTCATTATCATAAATATGAATCATCCGAGCTTGTTTTTAAGCGTATTGAAGAGTTAACGGCAGAGCAACTACTGGAGGTTGCCAATGAAATGTTTGCAGAAGAGTATTTATCAACGCTGATTTATAAGTAGCTTTTTGATACTGCTGCGATATACTGACAATTAATAAACTGTTAATATTAAACTGACCATGAGAAACTTAACACGAAATTTCTGGATTTGCCTGGGTCTGATAATGTTTCCCCTTACAACATTCGGGCAGCAGAAGAACAATTTTACCTATGTGCCCGCCCAAGAGCTTTTATTGGTAGGAAAAGCGACTACCGAAGGTGAATATTTCCATCGGGTAGATACAGCAAAGTATTGTACGATGCCTCCCGCAGTAAAGAAGCTATTCACCAACTCTGCAGGTTTGGCTATTTCCTTCACAACGAACAGTCCGGTGATAAAAGCTAAATGGACTGTTCCTGACAATTACCAACTGCCAAACTTGACCAGAATAGCCCAAAAAGGCTTGGATTTGTATATCAAACGGGATGGGAAATGGCAATTTGCCGGAGTAGGGATGCCGGGTGGCGTGACTACGGAAAGAGTGATTGTCGATAATATGGGAACCGAAGAGAAAGAATGTTTGTTGTATCTGCCCTTATACGATGAGTTGAAGAGTCTGGAGATAGGCGTCTCTTCTGATGCTCACATATATAAAGGAGAAAATCCGTTCAAAAAGAAAATAGTAGTCTACGGATCCAGCATTTTGCAGGGAGCTTCTGCCAGCCGTCCGGGTATGGCCTATCCGGCCCGCTTATCCCGTAGCAGTGGATATAATTTCATTAATTTGGGATTGAGTGGTAATGGAAAAATGGAGAAAGAAGTTGCCGGGATGTTAGCGAATATTGATGCAGACGCTTTTATCTTGGATTGTATTCCCAATCCTTCTCCAAAAGAGATTACCGAACGGGCTGTAGGCTTTGTAATGACCTTGCGGGAGAAACATCCGGATACACCTATTATTATCATACAGACATTGATACGCGAAACGGGAAACTTTAATCAGAAAGCCCGTGAGAATGTAAAGCAACAGAATGAGGCTATCGCCGAGCAAGTAGAAGTACTGCGTAAAAAAGGCGTAAAGAACCTGTATTTCATTAAAGAAGACCGTTTCTTGGGAACAGATCACGAGGGAACCATCGACGGAACTCATCCGAACGATTTGGGATTCGACCGGATGCTAAAGAAGTATAAACCTGCTATCAGCAAGATTCTGAAAATTAAGTTTAGAGACGAATAACGGAAAGAAATAAGAAGAAATAAAGGTCAATTCATGGGGGTGAATTGACCTTTTTTCTTTTGCAAATGTGTTAAGTTGTTCCTGAAAACAAGAAGCCCACTACTTCTTTAATAAGATGTTTCGAATGACTTATAGAGAAGATCATTCCAAATCTCTCAATCCTTTTTCCTCCAAATAATGAATAAGTTCTTGTGGACGGTCTGTTTGTATCATTGTTGCTTTATGCTTTAACATCCAGCCCCAATGTTTATCTTTACTTTCCAATAGAGCATTTTCATCATCATGTCCGCCACATAGACTATCCCATAAAGTATTCATCCATATCCGACTACCTGATTTAGCGATTTCATCTATTATTTTTAGATTCGGATTTGCATCATCTTTGAAGCATAATTCGTAAGCAATTGGGGTAAAGTTTTTGATAAAAGTTTGTATAGTGGCAACTGCTTCTTTATCCCATAAATTAACGATAGGCATATAAAGCATGCTTTCATTGGAGCCATACTCTTTTTTCACTTTCTCTACAGGATAGTATCCTTTGATGATGACCTGTTTCTCCATTCCACATTCCTGGATGATAGGCATAATTTCTTTTATGTAAGTACCTCCTTTGTCTATATTGACAAGAATACGGCCTTTACAGACATTTAATGCTTCTTTCAGTGTGGGGATTGGTTGGCGGGTCTTGATTCCGTTGCCGCTGCGTAGGACGAACTTTTTCAGTTCCTCGGTCGTATAATCTTTTATCGGTCCCTTTCCCGTAGAAGTACGGTCGAGAGTTTCGTCGTGCATACAAATAAAGTTGCCATCTTTAGTCGGTTGTATGTCAAGTTCTATCATATCAACTTTCATTGCAATTGCTTTTTCGATACTTTGCAGGGAGTTTTCCGGCGCATTGCGCCAGTCTCCTCTATGAGCGATAACAAAGATATACTTCGATTCATTATCATGTAGATTTTTCAAAAGTTTATCAGTCCTTGTTTGTGCGCTGATGGAAAATGCGGTTAGCAGAATAGGTAGTAAGAAAAAAAGTTTTTTCGTCATAACTTAATAGAATTCATTAATGATGGTAAAAGTCACCCGGGGCATCGCCCCGGGTGCTCGCTATTATTTGACAGTAATGCGGCGAATCAGGTAATTGACGGCGCCTGCCACATACATTGTTTTGCAGTCCTCCGTAATTATGATTTCATACGGTTGGTTGAAGGTAGCCTTCAGTCCTTTTCCGTCGGAGAAACCTGCTTTCCCAGAACCAGCGATGGTTTCCAGCGTTCCTTTCGAGTAGTCTCCATTTGCGTCAGGAGTTAGTTTGCGGATGCAGTTGTACGTGTTATCCGAAAGATACAGGCATCCATCTGAACCGGCAGCTACCCCGAAAGTAGCACCCACTTTTGCACTAAGCGGATTACCGGGTTCTCCGTCATAATACTCTTGTCCTTTTACTCCGTCTCCTGCAATTGTTTTTTGCGTGCCATCTGGACTGATTTGAATCAACACATACCCATTAGAAGTACCAACAATCATATTCTTGTTTTTGTCGAACACAATATAGTTGGGAGATACGTTAAGAGTGGCGAAAGTTGTTTTTGTACCTGAAGGTGTGAATTTATAAATCGCCTTATTGTCGCGTGCCGATACATATATGTTATCTTCATCATCGAATGTAACATTCATTGGACTCTTCATTTCGGATGCTATGGTTGAAACAGACATACTGCCGGTTTCTATTTTCCGTAACATTCCTTTTCCTTTGTCGATGAAATAATAGTTTCCTTTCGAATCGAATCCACCTTGCCAGATAGCACTGCTACCGTCTACTGCCACATCGAGGAGTGAAGTGACCAGGAAGTCCGGAGAGATACGTCGTATATAGTTGTATCCTCGTTCTGTAAACCATAAACTGCCATCCGGAGCAAAAGCGATACCAGTGGGAAGCTTGGTTGTGGCTTCCGTACCGACTCCGTCTGTCATTTCGAATACTCCCTTCTGTCCAACGATTGTTTGAACGATATATTCCTGATCCGGTGTTTTCAGATAATTGAGCTCGAGGCCTGTCAATTCACCCGAGGGGGATTTGACGCGGATGGAATATTTTCCCGGAGCCATTTCAGGTAATATTATTTTCAGTTCGTCCTTGAATGCTTCTATAACGGTTGCTTGTTGGTCGTTGATGAAAACAGCATTTTCTTCCGGCACCGTGCTGAAATTACGTCCCAGTATTGTAGCTATTTCACCGGAATAAACATTGGTGGGTTTCACGAGGACCAGCCTAAGCTCTGTCACTGACGCTTTGTAGTCATTATCATTGCAGGCTACAAACAATGATAAGAGTGGGCAGGCGAGCAGTAGTATGTATATCTTTCTCATAGTCTTTTATTTATTTACTGTTATGGTACGAATCAAATGGTTTTGCTCATCAGCGATATATACTTTATCCGAAACCAGTACGCTTGCAGGGCAATTGAATGTAGCTGTCAGGGCAGAACCATCAATTTTACCTTTCGTTCCCGGAATACCGGCTATTGTTTTTAATGTTCCTTTCGTATAGTCGCCTTCTGCATCCGGTGTTAGCGTACGTATGGTATGCATTGTATAATCGGTGATATAAAGTACCTCATCCGGGCCGAATGCAATGCCGAATGTTGCCCCCATGGTTGCTTTTGACAGGTCGTTCTGTTCACCATCAGAATAAGTCGCAGCAGTGGGTACTACGCCAGTTCCGAATACAGTTTTTAGTGTACCGTCCGTATCGAACATATGCAGCTGATAAGTACCGCCGGTACCTACAAAGATTCTTCCCTTCTTATCTACCGCCATACAATTGGGACCGGCTTTGAGTGAAGACATATCGTAGTTAGTTACAGTACCGCCGGATGTTATTTTCTTTACTGCCTTATTATCGCGGTCCGCGATATACATATTACCATTACTATCAAAAGTGACGCTCATCGGACTTTTAAAGGTTGTTTCGGTGGAGAACACAGAGCAAGTGCCTTCCTGTGTAATCTTAATAATATTATTTAAAGCTTTATTGGCTACATAATATATGCCCGAGAGATCGAAACCACCTTGCCAGGGAGCATTAAATGTAACGGTGCCACTTTTGGCAACAGTTGAAACATTATATTCCTGATCCATTTTTCTGATGACGTTATTTCCTCTTTCGGCAATCCATATGTCACCATTGGGTGCGAGAGCTAGTCCCTGCGGGAATTTGAAAGAGGCAGCCGTTCCCTTACCGTCAGTAGAGGTAGTTGCGGAGTTACCTGCTACTGTTGCAACTGTGTAAGATAAATCTTCGTAGGTGAAACTTAGATTCTCTACCGTTTTATCTGCGACAGTAACTTTGACTGGATAGGTACCGGAAGGATTCTCCGGAGCAATAATGGTTAGCGTTGTTGCGGTTACAACTTTTACGGTTGCCTGCTTTCCGTTTATGGAAACCATGTTCTCTTCGACCGTTGTTCCAAATCCTTCTCCTGAAATCACCACTTCCTCTCCGGCTTTTCCACGTGCGGGGGTTAGAGAAGAGGTCGTTAATGTCACTGTGTGAAGGTAAGTAAACAGGGGGCTTTCAGCTTCTTTAGTACCAATTCTCACACGGATAGGGTAACTGCCTTCCTCGGTGTCGGGAATGATAATTTTGAGTTGGCTGGAAGTCGCCTCTTTAACTTCAGCAGTCACTCCGTTGATTGTCACCTGATTTTCTGATACCACTGTGCTGAAACACTGACCGATCAGTGTCACTAAATCTCCTGCATAGGCAGAGGAGGGCATAACCTGTAATACAGCAAGTTCAGGTGGAGCTTGAGGTGTTGCATAAGTAAATTTGAGTCCTTCTACAACTTCCCCTTTCACACTAACTTTGATTGAATAAGTACCTTCCGGATTATTGGGAAGAGCAATCACTAAACGATTCTGGGTTGCATCGATAATTTCCGCTTGTACTCCGTTAATAAATACCTCATTATCAATTGCTGTTTCAGAAAAATGAACTCCTGAAATAATTGCGGTACCTCCTGTCGATCCAGCTTTCGGAATAATGGAAATGAGTTTCGGAGGAAATTGTCGGGAATCGGATTCGTCCGATTCCGAACATCCACAGAACAAGTTGCAACAAAATAGGATAGATAAAATAAATATTGAGTTCTTCATACTTTCTGCTTTTTAAGGTTCATTGACTGTTACCATCCACGTATTTACGACAGGTCGCTCCTGTCCATCAGAAGGCCGGTTCCGTATTTGGAATATATCCGCTATCGGATGTCGTATAAGCATTTGGGTAGAACCGCCACCATCCAGGTTCACAGCCCATGAGCATCCTAATGCTTTCATTATTGAACCCATTTCCGGATAAGTAAGTCCGTATGAGTAGAACTCTACACGTCCGTCAGCCACCATGAAGTAGACATGACCATCATCTGAATATCCAAGACAAGTACGCGGATCGATACCTGGATAAGTCGCGCCGGATATTTCTCCATCCCGTAGCACGATAACTCCGCTCCCGGTCACTTCTTTGAGGTTGTACTGCATACCACGATACTCCACAGAGTCGGCAATTACCATTTTGTTGTCTTTCGTCAGCGCGATAAAACTCAAAGCTTGTTGGGGAAGTGTTTCTTTAAAGATGAATGAGTTTTTTAAGATCACTCCATTGCGATGAATGGGCCCCCTGATATCCATTGTACTGACATCCCAAAAATCAGCATTAATCATGGCAGCTACCCGGTGCCACGGACGGTCGGCGTAATCTGCCATTTCTGTTAGTGTCTGCCGCTGGAAGTTGTTGCGTACATCCGCATCATACGGCATACCTACTTCTAATGAAACCCCTGGTTCATTCAAATCAATGTCGATTATAAATATATGAGTAGAGCGGCTGTCTGCCTTTTGAAAATGGACATCTGTTTCCGTAACTCCCAATGCAACAACAAAGCTGGTATCGGTATATACACGTGCCACTGTTTCACTACCCGCTAATAGTTTTTGACCGATTTTTGTTTGCGGGGTATAATGTACGTCTTCAATTGTATCGTTTGAGCAACTTAAGAAAGCCACTGGTAATACAAATGACAGAATCTGCATGTATTTTAATAAGTTCATCATTTTCATTGTTTTAGTTAGCCCAATATGAATTTTGATTTAAAAGTTTATTGAGAGACCTTTCTTTGGCAGGAATAGGTAATTTGTTATACTTGCGCTCAAAGCCGAGATCACTTTCCAGGCGGTTGAGGCGGACAAGGTCGAACCAACGGAAACCTTCTGCCAGTAGTTCCGTATGTCTCTCATTGAGAATTGCATCTATGAAGTCTTCTTCAGTGGCAGGGTGTACAGAAGGAAGACCACGAAAGTTCCGAAGCTCATTCAAACGGGTAAGCCCTTTGGAAAGTCCTTGTGCTTCAGCACTGATCAGGTACATTTCCCCCAAACGGGTAATAATGATCGGATCGGTAGTCACCTCTCCACCGGGATATTTATTAATGACTTCATTTGTTTCCTGCATATCAATTGATATGGCGGTTCGTTTATCATCCGGTTCGAACATATTCATCACTTTTGTCGTCGGCGCATATGTATAGCTACCTCCATTGGCAGAAGCACGTGAATAGAGGGAAGCACTCAAGTTTACGCTTGATTCATTGAGCAGATTGACAAATGAGAATATTTCTTCTCGGTTTGCTTTTCCACGGAAGATCTGGTCGAAGTCGGCAAGTGAGAAATTGGCATCACCTATCACTTCTTCAGCAAGTTTGGCAGCTTCAGTCATTTTGCCTTGTGCAAGTTTGGTTCTTGCCATTAAAGCCTTTGCCGCTTGTTTTGAGACGTAATACTTGTCGGAAAAAGTAGGAGCATAATCTATTGCTACCTGAAAATTCTTTTCTACAAAACTCCATCCTTCTGTTTCGGTAGATGCTGCGATGTCTCCCGAGAAAGGAGCTTCGAGAATGGGAACTTCTCCATAGCGGGTAACCAGGTGATAATAAATCAGACCACGGAAGAAACTGGCTACTCCCAGTATCTCGTTTCGTGACTGGCTGGCTGCTAATTTGTCAACTGCGACAATCAGTGAATTTACTTGGTAGAGAGCAGTATAAAATCCATCCCACGGTCCGCTGACGAAACCGCTTTCAGGGGTAACCAGGTCTTTTACCAATAATACCGGATCTTTCAGTCCTGTCGCTCCGCCGCGGACAAGATCTCCGCCGACAATGTCTTGTGTAAGATAACCATTGACTGTTGGTTTGTTTTGTATATAAAAGTAGAGTCCGGTAAGCAGTAATTGAGCATCCTCCTCGGTGAGGTTATCACTGGATACGGCATTATGCGGATATTGGTCCATTTCGTTGCAACTAGTGGCAAACACCAATAATACTGTTAATAACGATATAATAAAATTCTTCATATCTGTTAGAATTTAAGATTGACACCTATTGTAAACGTACGCGGTTGGGATGGGTAGAGATAATCATATCCCATATTGGTTGCAGAGAGGCTTACATTTACTTCCGGATCCAGATACGGCCACTTCGTTAATATGAAGAGGTTATCTGCCTGGAAATATATGCGTAGATTATCGATATGTATCCGGTTAATCCAACTTTTTGGGAGGGTATATCCAATAGAAGCTGTACGGCAACGGATATAAGATGCATCGTGTAACATTCGGGTATTGACAAACTTGGTTGAGTTCCACGTATAACCATAAATGGCACGCGGATTTTCGTTAGTACTGCCTGGTCCCGTCCAACGGGATTCTGCAGATGATTTCAGTATCGGCCATGTACCGTTACCCATTCGTAAACCTCCGGTCCACAGTTCATAGAGCTTGTTGCCTGACGAAAATGTAAAGAACAGGCTCAAGTCAACGCCTTTGTACTTGAATGTGTTATTGAAACCACCGGTGAACTTTGGATTAGCCGAGCCGACAAACTGTTTGTCGTTTTCGTCTATGACATCGTTACCATCCACATCTTCGTAAATACAGTCTCCTGCTCTTACGCCCTGATCGTAAATCTTGGCAGGAATTTCATCATCCGACTGGTAAATACCTTTCCACTTAATCATATAGAAGGACCCTATCGGTTCGCCGACTTTAAGGGCGTGCATCGAGCTGGTTGTCAATATCTCATTATTGTCGAGAAGCGCAGTCAGTTTATTTCTGATAAAGGAGATATTGAAATCTGAATGCCATGAGAATGAACCTTTGCTAAGGTTGGCTCCTAAGGTAAATTCGAGTCCTTTATTACGCATTGATCCGATATTACATACCTGGCTGGTATAACCCGATGTAGCAGGAGTTGGCTTTTGGTAAAGCAAGTCCTTGGTATCTTTGATAAATGCATCTGCTGTGAATGTGATCGCACCTCTGAAAAAAGAAAGGTCTACTCCGACGTCAGCTTGTTGGGCTTTTTCCCATTTAAGATCGCGGTTGCCTGCAGTAGTCAGTCCTAAACCGTTCTCACCGTTATAGTTGTACCCTCCACCGGCTAATGCTTGATAAGCATAAGAGCCGATACCTCCCTGATTACCGGTGCAACCCCAGCTTGCGCGGAACTTTACATCGGTTTGTGGATATTTCCACCAAGATTCTTCTCCCAAATTCCAACCGGCGCTGACAGACGGGAAATATCCGTAGCGATTGCTGGATATGAATTTGGAAGAACCGTCAGCACGCATGGTTCCCGTTAGTAAATAGCGGTTCTTGTAGTTCAGACTTAAACGGCCGAAGAATGATTGGAGCAGGAATGAAGAAAGTCCTGTACTTATATCCGAGTATTCGGCAGCAACAGAGTTGACGTCAAAAGAAGGAGAGGGGAATCCGATACCCGTTTGTGCGGCTGAGGAAGTTACATCCTTTTGTATAGAATGCCCCAGCATGACGTCCAGAGAGAAATCTTCTTCAAAGGAGTGTTTATAAGTGAGCACGTTTTCCCATAAAGTACTCGCATAAGATTTTCGTCCGTCAATAAGCTTTCCTACTTTATTGCCATAGGGGTGATCGGCTGTGTAATAAATGTGTTCTTCCGTATAGTTGAAATCCTCTCCGAGTGTAGTTTTGAAGTTCAAGTCTTTCGTTATGTTAAACAGCATATAGAGTGAACCGAGGGCACGGTAATTATCGATATATACATCTTCTTCGTTAAGAGCCTGTATCGGGTTATGGTTGGCCAACTCCTGTCCTCCGACAGCATATTCTCCGTCGGGACGATAAGGGGAATCCCATGGACGTTGTTCGATGGCGCGGGTAATGACACTGGTTCCTATATTATAGCCGGTGGGAACGCGGTTATTACGCGAGTAACTTAAATTCAGGGCGGTTCCTACCTTGAGCCACTTTTTGATTTCCGTGTCCAGATTAACCTTCAAATTGTAACGTTTGAGCTGATTGTTGATAATTACACCTTCGTTGTGTTTGTAATTGGCGGACAAGTAATAATTCGTTTTATCTGTTCCGCCTGACACAGACGCGGTAGTCGTGTAGGTAACAGCCGTACGAAGTACCAGATCGAGCCAGTTTGTCTGTGCTTTTCCCGGTGCAGGGTTATCAATACGTGCCTGCGTACTGTTGGTTTGCAGATTATAGTTGTCGATAGCTTCGTTCAGAACTTCCAGAAACAGATCAGTGTCGGTCATATCCAGTTTGTCTGTTCTGGTCAGGTTGGAGAAACTAACATTCGTGTCAATGTTTACTTTGGCCTGTCCCTTGCTTCCTTTTTTAGTTGTTATCAGGATAACACCATTTGTTGCACGTGAGCCATAAATAGCAGCGGAAGCTGCATCCTTCAAAATCTGTATAGATTCTACGTCGGAGGGATTGAAATCATTCAGACCGTTCATTGATTGTGCTCCCCAAGCACCAGTATCTCCTGACGTATTGTTGATAGGTACTCCGTCAATTACATATAGTGGTTCGTTACCTGCGGTAATTGAACCGATTCCACGGATACTGACCCGATTTTTACTTCCCGGTACACCGGATGCTGACGTTATATTCACTCCGGATACGCGTCCCTGCAACAGTTCGTCAACACCTAATACCTGGCGGACATTGACTTCTCCCGGTTTATAAGTTCCAATGGAAGAGGTAACATCCCGCTTGGTTTTGGAGCCATATCCGATGACGATAACTTCATCCATGACGTGTGCATCTTCTTCCAGCGCTATGTTGATTGTTGGTGAAGCACCGATGCGGATAGATTTCTTTTTGTATCCGATGTAGGATATTTCCAACGGCTTGGATAGGTCTGCTGTGACGGTGAAATTTCCTTCAACATCTGTAATTGTTCCGATGCCACCTTCCTGTATTACATTGGCTCCGATAATCGGTTCGCCTTTTCCATCTGTCACAGTACCTTTGATGGTTTTCTTTTCGTTTTTTTTCTGTTGTTGCACTTCTTGCTTCACTAATACTATGGTATTGTTATTAAGCGAATAAGAAACATTTAATGGAGTGAATACTTGTGACAGTACTTGATCAAGAGGCTTATTTTTACAGTTGACGGTCACTTTCGATTGGTCGTTGAGGACATTGTTCCGATAAACGAATGTATACCGGGTTTGTTTCTCGATCTCCTTTATGAATGTTTTCACCGTACCATTATTGATGTTTACCGACACATTTCCTTTTTGTGCCAATGCTTCTGTTGTGGATAGTAAAATCATTCCAGTGAGCAAAATGGTAAAGTTTCTAAAAATAAGGAGATTATGTCTCCTCTTTTTAAAGGAAAAAATTAACTTTGTGTAATTCATAGTTGATACTATTTTTTCATGTTTTAATGGATTAATTTTATCGACTTTCATACAACCAAAGGATTGGGCGATTCTTTGGTTGTTTTTCTTTAAATAGCTTATATTATATCTTTCATAGGCTCCTTTCTTTTGAGGTTAATAAATAATGATTTTATCTTTATGTATCTCATATTTGAATTTATACTGAAGGCTCAATGAATGGATAACATTCTGTATATTTTCATGGCGGAAAGAACCGGACAGTAAATCTTGTGCAATCTGTGGATATTTTAGTTCTATTTCTACTCCATACCACCGTTCTATTTGCTCTATAACATCAATTAAAGGCTCGGAGTCGAAAATTAGATAATCATTACACCAGCCTGTTTCTACATGCACATCAGCTTTTGTAATTTTGAGGGCTTTGTCTACACTGGAGTAGGTTGCTTTTTCACCGGGAGTAAGCGTATATTCGTGCGGGAGAGAGCCGCCGGATATTTTAATTTTTCCGGTAAGCAGAGAGGTTTCGATAACATCTTTCTTATATGTATTCACATTGAAAGAAGTTCCCAATACTTCGATCTGGAAGTCATTTACCATGACTCTGAAAGGACAGTCCGGGCTTTTGGCTACATCGAAGAAAGCTTCTCCTGATAGATGTACGAGTCGTTGTTCTGTATCATTGACGTCATATCTGATGGTAGTGGCACCATTCAGTTGCACTTTTGTTCCGTCCGGCAATATGATCTCTGATTTGCTGCCGGGTTTTACATTGGCAGTTATCATTTGTTGCGAACTTGGAGTATCGAATAAGGAATATATGCCGAAGAAAGAGGTGACGAGTAGAGCGATGACAGCGGCATATTTCGCAAATTGATACCAGCGTCTTCTCCAGATGATTTGATGAAGTTCCTTACGTATCTGCTTTTTCATCATGGGGGGCATCCCGATTTCCGGTGCAGAATCTTTTTCCATGTTTATCATGGTATTCCAAAGTTCTTCATCCGGTATGTGGTCAAGTTCTTTTTTGAACTCTCTCAAGTCAGAAGAAGGTAGTCCCTTCTCCATATATCGGCGGTATAAATCTTTAAAATGTGTAGCCATATTATAGGTGTTTCTATTGGTTATACGTGAATGGAATAAGAGAGTACTATGATTTCTTTGTGTTTTATAACATAAAAATCAGATAGAGATCTTTTTTGTGGGAGAAGATATTATTGCCTTCCCCTTGTGATGTGTTGCAGTGACGATATTATAAGAAGAAAATAAAGAGAATATTATATTTCATTATTTCGCTGCGAAGGATCTTCAGAGCGGAAGTCAGATAGTTCTTTACTGTTTGCTCGGAAAGCTCCAGTTGCTCGGCAATCTGTTTGACTGGAATATGTTTTTCTCTGCTTAGTTCATAAATCTCTCGTTCCCGTTGTGACAGAATATTCTTTGATTTCTTCAGTTGTTGCAGGAATTCATCATACAATAATAGGTCTTCTGGAGATACATCGCTCTCTTGGTTCTCGCAATACTCCATAAAGTCTTCGAATTGTAGTTCGTTGACTTGTTTGCGGAAATAATCGATTACCTGATGTTTGGCAATAGTGAAAATAAAGGCTTGCAGGTTGCCAAAGCTATTCAGTTGGCTACGGTTGTCCCATAGGCGTAAAAAGGTATCCTGAACAATATCTTGTGCCAGGGAACGATTTTTTAGTTGTTTAAGAACAAAGCTGTAAAGTCGGTCGGCGTAGGCTTCATAAATCTGGGTAAAAGCCTGGTAAGAGCCGTTGCGTAGTTCTTTTATGCACTGTATTTCGTCTATTTTCATCCTTTCTGTAATAGAAGTAGGTCAGGCAAATGTACTGAAATAATTTAGAAATAAACAAATCTATGTGAATAAATAAAGAGAAACCGATGTCCGGTAGTTGGCAGATGAATTTTATTTTGCAATCATATTACAATCATATATTGAGCTTTATTGTACCGTCTCTTGCTTTCCGCTAATTAATTTTGTATCTTTACTGTTTTTTACCCTTGCAAAGACAAGTGGTCATCTTATGCAGTGATAAATATCACTTTATAAGGTGATATTTGTTTTTCTATAAGGTGACTATTGTCCCGTTACAACTGGACAACTACCCGAGTGCATAAACTATGATAAATCTCTGCACTGAAAATCTTTATTCTCTGCACTGAAAATCTTTATTCTCTGCACTGAAAAGTCTTAAATATAATAATAAGATTATGGCCTTTTACAATTTAAAGAAGAAGCCTGCCTTGACTACTAAGGAAGGAGAAACGGAAACAATGTATGCCGACATTGTCTACAGTGGAACGATTCCGGCAGAACGATTGATCCGTGGCGTTGCTAAGAGAACCGGATTTAAGGAAGGAGTGATAGAAGGTATCCTTATAGAACTGAAAGAGGATGTATTGCAATATCTGGGTGAAGGATACCGCGTTGAATTGGGAGAGTTCGGTTTCTTTTCAGCCAAAGTGAAAGCTTCCCGATTGGTAGCAAATAAGAATGATATTCGTTCTGAATCCGTAGCTTTCAACGGGGTGAATTTCCGTGCTTCCAAGAGTATGCGTGTAGGTATTCGCGGAGATTTGGAGCGCAGAAAGTGTGTCGATTTCAATACTTCGCGTAAGTGGGACAGGGAGAACCTGAAGAAACTCGTCCTGCAATATATCGGAGAGCATGGCTTCATCACAAGAACCACTTATACAGAACTTACCGGGCGTTTGAAGAATACTGCATTGGACGATCTTAAATCTTTTGCGGCCGAAGGCATTATCAAGCGGGAGGGACGGGGTAATCAGATGCATTTTATAGCACTGCCACGAAAGGAACCGGATGGCGAGTAGTGAACTCTGATTGGATATGTTTAACTTGCGTTCGTGTGTCTAAAACATACTGTTATCGTCCATCATTAAATGATATTATGGCTAGAAATTTGTATCTTAGCGCCCATGTTGGGTTGCTAATCCGGTAACCGTGTATGTTTGTTTTTATAATACTTCTAAAATAAAAAAACGATGTTTCAGAAACTTGTAGCTATAGAGCCGGTCAGTCTGGTTCCGTCGGCCGAAAAAGCGTTGTATTCATTTGCCGGTCAGGTGGTGATGTATCCTGATGTACCCGCGAGTGATGATGAAATCATTGCCCGTATCGGAGATGCCGATGCGGTGCTTTTGAGTTATACCTCCCGTATCAACCGGTATGTACTTGAATGTTGTCTGAATGTGAAATACATTGGAATGTGTTGCTCGCTCTATTCTCCCGAAAGTGCGAATGTCGATATTCGCTATGCCAATGAACGGGGTATCACGGTAACAGGTATCCGGGATTATGGTGATGAGGGAGTGGTAGAATATGTCGTCAGTGAGTTGGTGCGCTGTTTGCATGGCTTCGGGCAGGAATCGTGGGAGGAGTTACCTCGTGAGATCACCGGCTTAAAAGTCGGAATAGTCGGATTGGGTAAGTCGGGCGGCATGATAGCGGACGCTTTGAAGTTCTTTGGTGCTGATATTTCATATTATGCCCGCAGTGAGAAAGAAGCGGCTACTGCCAAAGGATATTGCTTTTTGCCGTTGGAGAAACTCCTTGCAGAGAGTGAAGTCATTTGCTGTTGCCTTAATAAAAATACGGTTCTGCTGCATGAAGAGGAATTCAGGCAGATGGGTAATCGGAAAATCTTATTCAATACCGGTTTGTCGCCGGCATGGGATGAGGCAGCTTTCGCTGAATGGTTGGAAGGTGATAACCTTTGCTTTTGTGATACGATTGGTGCGTTGGGGAGTGAGCAACTGCTCAATCACCCGCATGTACGTTGTATGCAGGTGTCTACTGGCCGCACGCGTCAGGCGTTTGACCGCCTGAGCGCAAAAGTATTGGCCAATCTGTCAGAATACAATGGGTGAAGCGATATTAATCAGGGTGCTCACTACTGACCACCCTGCAATATCTGATGTAGCACTATAAATGTCTACTACGGCATGCACCTGGTCATTTTTGATTTCTACCCTTTGCGTATCTCCCACAAATCCGGGGGTAGATTGTATGGATACCTGCATGTTCTCCGGACCGACAGAAGCTCGTGAGGCGGCAACTGTAACATTCACTTTGGTTGGAAAGAGACGAATAGCTTCCGCAGCACTTCCGGAGAAAACGGTACGTTGCTCCGTTTGCAAAGAATCATCATAAACGGGAGTCCCTTTGAGTCCGTTAGGACCTTTTTCATTGAAGAAGCGGGCCGTCGTATTTCCCATCAGAGAGGCAGTTCTTAAAACATCGAATCCACCGGTAGCTCCGGATGCGATATAGATTCGTGTACCATTTGCCTTGGCTGTTTCTGCCACTTTCCGATAGAATGTCTCGTCTGCCAAAGCACCGATAGACAAGGTAATGACAGAGGTTCCGTTTCTCAATGCTGGCAAAGCCAATTCCCGCATAGCGGCAGGAGAGGCCGATTCCACCAGATAATCTGGTTTTAATGCTAATAACTCTTCCAATGTGGCGCAAGCAATGCAAGGCTTGCCATGTTGCTGCATTTTATGAACGATGTGCGCTGCTTTTGAAGCCGTACGCGAATAGACACCTACCAAATCATAATCTGGTAATAAGCCTTTGACAACTGCATTCGCAACGATTTCTGCAAGTCGTCCACATCCTACAATGACTAACTTTTTCATGCAACAAAGATAATACTTTTATTGGTAAGAGCTTGGATTGGTAATATGGTATTTATTTTCATCAGGTCTGTATCTGGGAATGGATTTGTCTGATAGAGTAAGACTCATTTTTATTAATAATAATGTAACATATACTCTGTCTGGCTTCTGTTTTTTCTTTATAATAGTCTGTTTGTTCCTTTAATTTATGAGCCATTTATAGTTAGGTTACGAAGATTTTCTCTACATTTGTCCGGTTAATCTCTATCATCTCATACTCACTAAAGTCTATCCGCCCAATGAAAAAGAACTGTCTACTCTGCTTTTTGCTCTTCTTTTCCTGTTATTCGGCTTTTGCTGGTGAAAGCCTGGATTCATTGTTGAATGTGCTTGATAAAACGATTAAGGAAGCCGATATTTATGTACAGATCAAAGAGAACAAACTCCATGAACTGAAAAAAGAAGCACGAAAGACACCTCCCGTTTCTGTCGAACGCTATCATCTGAATAATGATATTTATCTTGAATATAAAGCATACAGTTCCGATTCCGCACTCCACTATCTGAATGAAAATATGCTGCTGGCTCGCCAGTTGAATGACAAAGAGCGGGAACTTAACATTCAATTGGAACTATCCTATCTGTTATCCTCTATCGGAATGTATATGGAAGCAGCGGATATACTTAACTCGATTGATCGTCAGACATTGCCATCGTCACTTTTGGGATATTACTATACTTGTTACGAGCATGTATATTTCGAAGCAGGAGCGGCACAACCCCGATATAAGATGTTTGCTTCCCGCTATGCAAAATTGAGCCATGCCTACCGTGATTCGATGCAGGTCACTTTAGATCCGTCCTCGGCTACATACCTGTGGTTGCGTGAGACGCAATTAAGAGAAGCCGGAAAATACGATGAGGCTCTTGAATTCAGTGACCGTCGGCTTGCGGAATCTTCTTTCGGAACGCCTCAATATGCACTGGTAGCCTATCAGCGTTTCCGCCTTTTTGAGAGCATGGGCAAGAAAGACGAGCATTTGTATTATCTGGTGCTTTCAGCCATTTCAGATGTGCGTTCCGCCATTAAGGAGCAATCTTCTTTGATGGTACTGGCACAAGAACTGAATAGAAAAGGAGATTTGAAACGTGCCTATGACTATATCAATTTCTCATGGGAAATATCACAATTCTATAAAACGCGGTTGCGGAGCTGGATGAATATCACCCCGCTTTCTATGATAAACGGGAATTATCAGGATATTATCAAGCAACAGAACCGGGAATTACTGATCTATATTGCGTGCGTAGCCTTGTTGGCATTACTGTTGGTGATCGCATTAATCTATATCTACCGGCAGATGAAAGCCCTTTCCATCGCGAAAAAAGGATTGCAGGAAGTAAACGAACGGCTTTTCTCGTTAAATGAAGAACTCGAAGAAGTGAACCGTCATCTTCGTTCCACCAATCTCGAGCTTTCCGAGTCCAATCTCATTAAAGAAGCCTATATTGCCCGTTTCTTCAAACTGTGCTCTGTATATGTAGACCGTTTGCAAGCGTACAGAAAGCTGGTAAACAAGAAACTGCAACGCGGACAAGTGGCAGAATTGCTCAAGATGACACATCTTAGCAATGACATTGTAACCGTTGAAGTGCAAGAATTATATGCGAACTTTGATTCCGCTTTCCTGCATCTCTTTCCTAATTTCGTGGAATCTCTCAATGCCTTATTATTGCCGGAAGAACAAATCGTTTTGAAACCGGATGAATTACTGAATACCGAACTGCGTATTTTTGCTTTGATACGTTTGGGAATAAAAGACAGTTCGCAGATTGCGGAACTTCTGCATTACTCAGTGAATACAATCTATAATTACCGTTCGAGAGTAAAAACAAAAGCACGTGTTTCACGAGACGATTTTGAAGATTTGGTGGCAAAAATCCGTTAATAAAATCTGTGCCCAATCTACCTTTTAATGTGAGCTTATTTAGAAATAAGATATTAATAATCAAGTGGTTATTTCTTTGAGAGAATTGTAGATTTCCACTTATATTCCCTTTGCTATTTTTTATCGGGGCATTTCCCTCTATTTTTGTCATAACCGAACGGAACGAACAGGTTCCGCCTTCGGGAGTTTCTTTTTTTATTAACCTTTATAGAAATACAAATGAAAAATGAATTACTGCATTTTTTTGTTCCGGAAAAAGGAAGAAGAACAAAACGCCAGCCGATAAGCTGGTTATGCTGTTGGGCTATTCTATTGGGAATAGTTTGCAACGCTTGCTCTGACGATGATCCTGTGAAAAAGAATCCTTACCTGCAAGTAAGTACCCGTGCCCTGCTGAAAGAAGTGGTGGAGGTCAAATTCAACAACATTGATGGAAATACCGATATTACTGTCGATTTTGGTGACGGGACGGTCAAGGAAGGAAAAGCTGCTACCCCTATCACTTATGCCTATACCCAAAGTGGCGACTACACATTGCATGTTACAGCAGGTCAGTATGAGGTGCAGAAGAGAATCCGTATCTATAATCTGTTGGCACTGACGGAGGCGATGAAGCAATTCAGAGAGCCGGACAACAAAAAAGTATGGGTCATGACACACCGGGCGCACACGTCGGACAGGACTGTTCCCGAAAATTCAGTCTCTTCCGTAGAAGATGCCATTGATTCGGGCGCGGAAGTGATCGAGTGTGATACTCATGTGACAAGCGACGGAGTGGTAGTGGTATGCCATGACCAAACCATTAATGCCACTACGGATGGCACAGGCGACATCACAAAAATGACCTATGCGGAATTACAGAAGTACAACCTAAAAGACCGGAATGGCCGGGTGACTGATGAAAAAATGCCTACTCTGGAAGAGTTTCTGAAAGCAGGCCGAGGTAGAATTTATTACAATCTCGACTACTCTCCGCGCACGGCTACTTCGCAGCAGGTGGTGGATATCGTGATGAAACTGGATATGATGGAATCTGTATTTTTCTATTGTAACAGTGCGCAGAAAGCAGAAGAAGTATTGGGCATTACTCCTAAAGCGCACGTGTACACATGGACAGGAAGTCATAAACCGATGATAGGGCTGCCGGGCAATTACTTTGTGCAATACAGCTACCTGACAAACGGAAAAAGCACTCCTTTGGGAAGTTCAATCAATGACGGAATGCTTGCTACGGTAAATATGCTTCCGGCAAGTGGCAGTAGCGTATCCGAATGGACACTGAACGAGGATTATCTGAATGAACTCTTGCAAATCTATCCGATGGTATGTATGATACAGACGGACTTACCGGACTTGTTGATTCCGGCATTACAGGCAAGAGGGCTTCGTTAACTTTATCATCTAATATAAAAATCATCTATTTATGAGAAATATTCATTTCAAAACGTGTACCTGTCTGTTAGGTATATTGCTGATGCTGTTTTCCGGTATTCAGGCAAGAGGAGCTTCTTTAGAAGTGCAGCAGGAACGTAAAATATCCGGTACGGTGATCGACGAAAAGGGGGAACCTGTCATCGGAGCTTCGGTGGTAGTTGTAGAGACGAAACAAGGCACCATCACCAATATCGACGGTAAATTTCAGGTGAATGCTCCGCAGAACGGTCGCCTGAAAATATCCTATATCGGTTATGAGACACAAGAGGTGGCTATCAAAGACCGGCAATTACTGAAAATCGTGTTGAAAGAAGAATCCACAGCGTTGAATGAAGTGGTAGTGGTGGGTTATGGTACGATGAAACGGAAAGAAATGACCTCGGCTATTTCCCATGTCGGTGCGAAAGACCTGAATCAAATCTCCAGTCTCGATGCTTCCATGCTGTTGCAGGGGAAAGTATCCAGTGTATCTGTTTCCAATACGGCTTTGGCCGATCCGAACAGTACGGGAAGTATCCAGATTCGTGGCATATCTTCGCGTAATGCCGGGCTGGGCCCGTTGATTGTTGTAGACGGAGTGCCAGGAGGCGATATGACGAATATCAATCCCGCCGATATTGAATCGATCGATGTGTTGAAAGACGGTGCCGCTTCCGCTATCTACGGTACACGGGGTAGCAACGGTGTGATCCTTGTGAATCTGAAAAAAGGAACCCGTGACGGGGAAGTGCATACGACTTACAGTGCTGCCGTCACCTTCAATAAAGCAAAGAAAGAGCTCGACATTATGAATGCGGAAGAATATCGTGCTTACCGCACGGTTTCCAATCCACTTTCCGATATGGGAGCCAGTACGGACTGGTTTGATGCCGTTACCCGTTTGGGAGTGACACACATGCACACGTTGACCTTCTCCGGAGGCAATGCGAGAACCAATTATCGTGTAACAGCCGATTATCGCAAAGCGCAGGGAATTGACTTGCGTTCCGACCGTAGGGAATATGGTGCGCGTGCTACCATCAGCCACACAACGAAAGACGGCCTGTTTACCTTTGCAGCTAACATGACTCCCCGTGTCATCGACCGGAACAAGTCAGCCAGTGTCTATGGCAGTGTCATCAAGAATAATCCGACAATGCCGGTTTATGATCCTGAATCAGCTAACGGATATTATCGTTTTCCGTCTGGAGGCGACAGCTCGAATATTGTCGAACAATTGAATGAGGAAGAGAATGGCACAGAGATTAAATTGCTGGAATGGAATGCTACTGCTGCCGTTAATTTGTTGCCGTTGTTCAATCCTAATAATCCGAACATGGTCTTGAAATCACAGGTTACTGTTTCACAGTATCAGGTGGATAAGTTCAACGGATGGTTCATTCCGTCTACTTATGGTCCCAATGTCAATTCGGGCGTTGCCGGAAAAGCGAGCCGTGACTTTGATAAAAACACTAACAACAATCTCGAATGGGTGACCAACTTCTCTACACGCATCAAGGATCATCAAATCCGTGCAATGGTAGGTTATAGCTACAATTATGGGGTAAGTTCGGGTATGGGAGCCGAAAACTGGGACTTCTCTTCCGACGGATTGACGTACAATAATCTGGGCTCCGGTCTGGAAGCAGCCAAAGAAGGAAAAACCATGATGAGTTCTTATAAAAATGACCATAAATTAATCAGCTTCTTCGGACGTGTCAATTACGATTGGAAAGAGCGCTATCTGTTCACTTTCTCTTTACGCCACGAAGGTTCCTCCCGCTTTGGTGAGAATCATAAATGGGGTAATTTCCCGGCGATATCTGTCGGCTGGCGTATCTCGGATGAGAAGTTTATGAAAGGACTCTCATGGATTGACGACTTGAAAGTGCGTTATGACTATGGGGTGACAGGTAATCAGGAAATAGGTAATTACCAGTCTTTGGCAACCTATAGAGCCTATGGCTGGTATCAGTATGGCGGCAACAACTTCCATGTATGGGGACCGAGTAAGAATGTCAATTCGGAACTCCGTTGGGAGAAAGGGCACAATCAGAATATCGGTTTGGACTTCTCGCTCTTCAAGCACAAAGTGACCGGGTCATTTAACTATTTCCACCGTAAACAAAGCGATTTGCTCGGTAGCTATTCCGTATCGGTTCCGCCCAATTTGTTTTCTACTATCTATGCCAATGTAGGTACATTGCGCAATACCGGTTTCGAGCTTGACATAACCGTAAATGCTGTCCGGACAAAGGATTTCACTTATAGTTTCACCTTAGTGGGAGCTACCAATAACAATAAGTTTGTCAGCTTCTCCAATGATGTATACAAGGGACAGAAATATTACTCCACCTGCAACATGGCGAATCCTAACAATCCGGGATATTTGCAGCGGATTGAAGAAGGCGAACGTATCGGCAACTACTTCACCTACCGCTATGCAGGAGTGGATAAAAAGGGTGACTGGCTGATTTATGACAAGAAAGGAAATGTGATTCCTGTTGCGCAGGGTACGGAAGAAGACAAGGCAGTGACCGGAAACGGTTTGCCGAAATTCACCGGTTCTATGACGCACAACTTCACTTACAAGAACTTCGACTTGACTGTTGCCCTCCGTGGTGCTGCCGGGTTTGATATATTCAATGTGCACGATTTCTATTTCGGCTTGCAGAGTATGAGTACCAACCAGTTGACTACCGCCTATTCGAAGAATGCGCATATCATGACGGGTAAGAATGTGATTACCGACTATTTCATCGAACCGGGTGATTACCTGAAGATAGACAACATCACTTTAGGATATACCATGAACCTGAATAAGAAGTATATTGAAAAGATACGTTTGTTCGGCACAGCCAACAATCTTTATACATTCACGAAGTTCACCGGTGTAGACCCTTCTACCTACGAAGTGAACGGACTGACGCCGGGTACTTTCGGAGGAGGATACAACTATTATCCGTCTGCCTTCCAGTTTATTTTAGGTTTACAAGTTAGTTTTTAAAAAAAGAACCATTATGAAAATAACAAAATATATCATAGGATTAAGTATGATGGCGGGCACAGTGTTAGGCTTACCGTCTTGTACGGATCTGTCGGAAACGGTGTATGACCAGGTGATGTCCAAGAACTATTATAACACGAAACAGGATGTTATCAACGCCGTTTTCCGTCCCTTTGAGCACATGTATTGCTGTATCTGGATACGTCATGAGAACGAGGAACTTCCCGCAGACCAGTTGATTACTCCCACTCGTGGCACTTGGTGGTACGATGGAGGTTTGTGGGAAATGTATCACCGTCATCAATATGATGATATCAATCAGGGCGACTGGTTGAGCGAATGGGAAAACTTTTATGTAGGTATCGGCCAATGTAATATGGTATTGGACGACTTGAACCAATTGAATCCGTCCAATTTTGGTTTGAGTGACAGTGAGTTTGAAAGTTTTAAAGCACAGTTGCGTTGTATGCGTGCCTGGGGTTATCTCCGTCTGTTGAATACCCATCGCAACTGTATTCTGACCACCACATCAGACCAGGCTGTGAACGAACTGCCGGAAAACCGGAAACAAGTCTCTCCGCAGATAATGTTCGATTTCATCGAGAGTGAATTGAAAGACTACTGTCTGGCGGCCTTGCCCTCCAAGAGTGGACAATCCGGGAATGGTAGCCAACAGGGACAGTTCACGAAAGCTGCTGCGGCATCCTTATTGGTTCGTCTCTATCTAAATGCGGAGGTATGGATCGGTCAGGCGAAATGGCAGGAATGTATCGATATGTGTAAACGTATCACGGGAGGAGAGTTCGGATATTATGCGATTGCAGATAACTGGTATGAACCTTTCGACTGGAACAATGAAATGTGCAATGAAGTGATCTTCGGTTTTCCCGGTTCTTACGGGCTGACCAGCTGGCATCTACAAAATGACAGAAGAACGGTTTACGGACGTGGTTTGCCTTATGGCAGTGCGTATTACCTGAAAATAGAGGGAAACGGCGAACGGAATCCGAAATACGCGCTTTCACCGAGCTATGACAATCAGCAGCCACGCGAACTGTTCGACTATGGATTGGGAATGGTTACCCGGAAGTTTGCCAAATATCAGGGCGACATACGTTATAAGCAATATGTAAACACCGGTAACAATACCCGCGAAGGTATGTTCTTTCTCGAAGGTAAGATTGCCAACTCCGCTGTCAGCGGAGGATATGCCAAGAATCCGGACAATCAATATGTGATTTATTTGCGTGACCAGGTCGGACGATTCGAGGGGAATGCAGAGTCAGGTTATATCTCCAATCCGGCTTATAAGGAATCTAAATTGGGTAATGGTGACTTCAACTCCGGACTTTACTGTGTGAAGTATCCTTTCTATCCGTTTACCGGAGGTTATTATATCGAGTCCGACTATACAGAGATTCGTTTGGCAGAGGTTATTTATTCTCAAGCTGAAGCCCTTCTCCGTCTCGGACAGGCAGGTGAGGCTGGTAAATTGCTGAACAGCGTGCGTAAGCGTAACTACGAAAACTTTACAGCGAATATCGCTTACCAGCCGGAAGGCAACGTGGTACTCGATCAGAAAGAAATGTTGGATGAGTGGGGACGGGAATTTCTGGCGGAAAGCCGTCGTCGTACAGACTTGATTCGTTTCGGCAGGTATCAGGAAGCATGGTGGGACAAACCACGGGATGCGGACAATCATTATGAACTGTTCCCCTTGTCGCAGACACAACTGGAACAGAATGAATACCTGAAACAGAATCCCGGTTATCCGGATATTGCCCGGTGAAATCGGTGAATTTGTGATTATTCTTATCTAATGTACAAGTTAAAAAAGAAAGAAAATGAAAAATAGTTTATTCATAATATCGAAGCTATGTATGCTGGCTTTCATTCTCCTGTTGGCACAGGGATGCCAGGAAGACTATGAGATGATAGATCCGCCGATGATGACCGACTACGACGATGATCTGGACGAAGAAGTGATTATGCAGAAAGGACTGGAGAGTTACTTCGTGACTCAATTCGGTGAAGGGGAAATGGATGGTAGTTCCTGGGAACAGGCGTTGGATGTGGCTGGCTTCCGTAAGTTGTTGAGCGGTTCTGTCGATCTGTCCAAGAGTACGATTTACATGAGTCAGGGGAAATATGTCATGTCCGAAGAAAGTGGACTTGGTGTAATCGTTCGTAAGAATATAAAGGCGATTAAGGGCGGATATAGTCAGTTTAGCGAAGGGACCGATGTTTCGGCACGTGATATAGATGCGTATGTGACTGTTATCAGCGGCGATGTGAACGGAAATAAACAGGCGGATGCCGGTGACTGTGGTTTGCTATTGGTGAAGAAAGGGCATATTGTCATTGAGGGAGTTACTTTCCAATATGGATATGTGTCTGAAGCGGATGCCAGTACAACCGAATGTGGTAGTGGAATTTACGTGAGCGGCGGTGTTGGTGATACTTCCATCGAGTTGACCGATTGCGTGATTAGAGATTGTACGTCAGCAGTAACGACTTCTGCCAAGCAGGGTGGTCCGGCAGTCTTTGTCTTGTCGGGACAGGTGCGGCTGAATAAGGTGAACTTGCTGGATAATAAGGCTGTCGGTCGTGGAGGCGCTGTTCGTTGTAGTAGCAAGACAGCGGTGGTGTTTATGAATGGTTGTCTGTTGAAAGGCAATTCTCATAACGGTTCGTGGGGAAATGGTATTCAGATGTCGGAAGGACATATCTGTATTAACAATACCACGCTGATAGATAATATGGGGACAGGTGCCGCTCTGAACGGAGGAGGAAGTATCCTGCTGACCAATAATACAATCATTGGAAATGCGAGCGATAGTCATGGAGCGGTACGTTGTGAGACAGGTGCCGGTGGTGATACGAAGTTTATTAATAACCTGTTGATCTCTGAAAATCCTTCGGCTCCGAGCTTTAATCTGAATGGCAGTAACTTTGAAGCCTTTTCGAAGGGATATAATGTGTATCAGCGCGTGACGGGAATAACGATGAGTGCGTCCGACACGGCTTATCCCAATCCGGTGAATGGCATGCTGAATGAAAAGGGAGTGTATGTGTGGGATCTCAATCAGATTGGTTCGGTAAAAGGATATGCTACCAAACAGGCGGTGATAGAAGTTGCGAAAAGTTTTAATCCGGTGACTTCGCCTATTGCTGATTTGGGAGAAGTGTTTGTGGAATGGGTCGGTGAAGATGCTTTCGGTATAGACCAACGCGGAGTGACTCGTAATGCGAACAAGATGCAAGCCGGTGCTTATGATGCGGTTCTGACAAATTAAACTCTAAAACGACTGTAACATGAAGAAGATATTTTATATAATAGCTTTGGGTATCGCACTAGCCGGATGCTCAAACAACGAGGATGAGTTACTATCAATGGGCAGTTTCCCCGAAGATCATGTCATCCGCGTCATTACCGAAGTGAATGAACCTCTGTCGCGTGCAGGGTATGACGCCATGAATCTGGAACGTTTCGGATTAATGATCCGGAACAGCGAAAATGCTGCTTATAACTATCATAAACAAATGGTTAGTTCCGGCAGTTCCTGGAGCACGTCCGACGGTCAACAGATGCTTTGGGATGCAGAAAGAACACCTGTGACGATGATAGCGTATGCGCCATTTATGAGTGAAGCCACTCCGGATGCTTCGTTGGCGGTCAATGCGTTAACCAACCAGTCTACCGAAGAGAATGTGAAATCTTCCGATTTCCTGTTGATGAAAGCGACAGTTGACCCGGAGCAGGATTTGACGGCAGATGGGAAACTGAAAATCTCTTTGAATCATGCCATGAGCAAGCTGATTATAAAAATCACGGTCAATGGTACGACGGATGCTTCTATGAGTAAGTTAGGAGATATGGCTATCAATGGGGCTGTTGTCAAAGCCACTTGTGACTTGTCGGCAGCGGCTCCGGTAGTTGTTCCTGCGGCGGATGCGGTAGTGGCAACTGTGGCTCCCTATAAAGGAACGGAATCCTGCGAATGTATCCTGCCTCCTCAAAAAATAGCAGAGGGCTTCTCTGTCAATTTCAGTTATGACGGGAAACTGTATATCTGGACTGCAAAAGAGCCCATTGAACTGGAAAAAGGAGTGGAACATACCTTAACTCTCAATGTAAACACAACAGTCCGACTGGCTGCTAAAATGGCCAGAAATTGGGCAACCGGGCAACTTATCGACCGGAATTAAAGAAGGAGGAGATAAACGATGAAGATTACAAAACTGATATTGGCTGCGTATTTACTGACGAGTATGGCGGCCTGTGATACAGATAAGAATATAGCTATGTACGGTGAAGATTCCGGTGCTATCCGGATTGAAGCCTCTATTAATACTGCCTTTACCCGCAGTAATCCCGGTGCGGCGGGAGATCAGCAGAAACAATTTAATGAGGGTGATGAGATTCAGTTAAGTTGTGAGGATGGGTATTTGAGTTATGTACTCTCGGAAGGAAAATGGATACCGACGGATAACTATTATTTAAGGTGGGGTGCGGAGCCGGTGACTTACTCGGCTTTCTATCCGGTGGTGAGCGGAGCCAGTACGGCCAACTTTACACTTCCCACCAACCAGCAACGTCTGGAAAACCTGGCCAAAGCCGACTATATGACATGTACTGTGGAGAATGCAACAGATGATGGTTCCCGTATTCTTCGTTTGGGTATGAACCGGAAAATGGCAAAAGTGATTATGACGCTTGCAGATGTAGGCGGACAAGGCAAGGTGCAGGGAGTAAAGATCGGTTCTTATCAGGGATACACGAATGGTGAAGTGGTATCGGGCACTTCTTTGATATCACCGTTCATTACAGTTCCCAAAGGTGGTAAGGCAGGACAGAACGGTTGTACTTATACTGCCATCGTAGCTCCCGGAAAAGCCGGAACCACCGCTACCTTTGTCTCTTTGAATTATTTGGGAGAAGATTTGGTATTACCCGGTATTCCGGAATTGAAGCCCGCAAAGTGTTATGAATTCACGTTGAAAGTGGAAGGCTCGATTATAAGTATTAGTGAACCCATTGTTTCTCCGTGGGATAGCGGTACTTTGTCGGGAGGAGATGTAGAAGAATTGCAGCTTGCGGCTTATTACGTAAAAGAACAGCCTGCCGGAAACGCAACCGGTATGGATTGGGACAATGCTATGGGAGTGGATGCGTTGCGCAACTTGTTACAAACGAATGGTAACAGTGACATCTCCAACGCTAATGCAGTCAAACTGGATGGCAAGAAGATTTATGTAGCTGCAGGCTCTTATGAGATGGCGAAAGAAAATTCCGGCGTGAAGATAGAATATAGCGGTTATAGCAAGCAAGTGGAAATAACGATTGAAGGCGGATATGATCCTTCAAGTACGGGAACGGATTTGACGAAGCGTGACATTAGTAAATATACGACTGCTTTTGTCAGAAATACCGGTAGTGGAGCGTTTGCGACATCCAACTCTTTATTAGTGCTGGGCAATCAGACAAATATTATTTTCGACGGTTGTACTTTCAACGGACAATATGGATTGAACGATGCAGGAAGTGTCCGTGCCGTATTTGTTGCGGCAGGTGGAGGTGATGCAACCCTGCAACTGAATAATTGTGTCATCAAGAACTTCAATCGCGGAAGTGATGGTGGAACAGATGGTGGAGCAGCCGTTAAAGTATCAAAGGGAAGAGTCTTGCTAAATGATGTAGAGATGGTGAATAACAAGGCGACAGGGCGGGGAGGAGCCATCACTACCACCGCAGCAAACAGCTTTCTGTTTATGAACAACTGCTTGTTGCATGAAAATTATGCACCGACCGCTTGGGGAACTGCCATTCATGCCGGAAACGGATATGTCTGCATGAATAATGTAACCGTACTTGGTACCACCGCTACTGGAGGAAATAGTATCACAGTCAATGGAGATGCCTATTTTATGCTTGCCAATACTACCATTGTTGGTAATTCAGGTAATCCGAACGGTGTGTTCCGTGCAGGGGGCAGGGCTTCTACAGTGGTAAATTCATTGTTTGCTAAAGGAGCCGGAAGCAGGACGATTTATGCAGGTAATATTACTTCCGGTGGATATAATGTATATCAGGCTGCGGATGCAGGTTGGGGAGCTGTTTCTACGGACACGGACTATTCATCCCAAACTCTTCCCGCCGCAACTTTGACCGATGGTGTTTACCAATGGACGGTAACCGGTACTATTGATGAATTTGCAACGAAACAGGCTGTAATTGATGCGGTGAAATCTTTCGACGCAACTGTGGGACAGCAATTTATCAATTGGGTGGGTGAAAACGGCTTTGGAGTAGACCAACGAGGAGTTGCCCGTAATGTCAACAAGATGCAGGCTGGTGCTTATGATGCCGGGTTGTAGCAGTGAGGCAATAGGTAGTTGAACAAAATTGAGCAGAAAGATTAAATAATGATAGATATGAAGAAAAGCAGGTTTATAGTGCTTTTGTTACTTTTCTGTTTGCAGCCAGGTTTCCTGGCTGCACAACGGGCGGAGGCCATCCGCAAGGATGTATTGAATCCGTGCCTGGACAAAGTATTGGTGGTGGCGCACCGTGGAAATTGGAGTATTGCCCCCGAAAACTCCCTGGCGGCTATCGATAGTGCTATTCGGATGAAAGTGGACATTGTAGAGATTGATATCCGTAAGACGAAAGATGGTCAGCTGGTACTGATGCATGATGATACGGTAGATCGCACCACCAATGGTACAGGAAAAGTAAAAGATAAGACATTGGCTGAAATAAAGCAACTTCGGTTGAAAGATAAAGACGGCCGGCTGACGGAACATACTGTCCCTACTTTGGAAGAAGCTTTGCTGGCTGCCAAAGGCCAGATAATGGTTAACCTGGATAAGGCTTACAGCATTTTTGATGATGTATATGTGATATTGAAGAAAACCGATACTGCAGATTTAGTGATAATGAAAGGTGCCCAACCCGTGGAGACGGTGAAGCGGGAGTTCGGTTCTTATCTGGATAAGGTAATCTATATGCCCGTCGTAACGATTGATGAGGAGAAATCGATGAAGGTGGTCGAGGACTATATGGAACAGTTGCATCCGGTTGCTTTTGAGTTGTGTTACCGGAATGTTGCAAGTCCGGTGCCTGCCCGGATGGAACGCAGGCTGGCAGGGAAAAGTCTGATTTGGTATAACACTTTGTGGGCTTCTCTGGCAGGAGGACATGATGATGAGGCTGCTAGGAAAGATCCGGACGCAAGTTATGGGTATCTGATAAACAAGTTGGGGGCAAGAATCCTCCAAACAGACAGTCCGGCTTTTATGCTCGATTATTTGAGAAGTAAAGGATGGCATGACTAATCACTAAGACTAAATTTATGAACGATATAAAGTTTTCTTTATGGGCAGCGGGATGGTTGTTCATCCTGCTCCTTGCAGGCAGTTGTAAGTCGGCGAATGAGTCGAGAGCTCCGGTTGCTTTAACCTGGGAAATGGGAAGCTACGATGGAAATGGTAAATATTATGAGAATTCTTTTGTACTGAAGAATGTTTCGGATGCTCCTATTGGAAAGGACTGGGAGATTTATTATTCGCAGTTTCCCCGTTCGATCCGGCAGGATGCTTCGTCGCCGGTTAGGGTAGAGGAAGTAAATGCGACTCTATTTAAAATATATCCGGGAGAAGGATTTAGTTCACTGGCTCCGGGAGATTCATTGAGAGTGATATTCCAGTGTGACGGGGAAGTGCCGAAGAATTCACATGCGCCCGAAGGGAGCTATTGGGTAAGTCAGTCGGGGACATCGAAAGGTAAGCCGCTGCCTGTGACGTTACATGCCATTCCATTGCCTGTTACTGAATGGCAAAGGACGGCTGCACGGAAGACGTATGAAACCAATCTTCGTTTACTAAATGCAGATACTCCGGAGTTCCGGATGACGGATATCATACCTTCCGTAAAAAAGGTGCTTGCTACCGGAGGGGAAACGGTGTTGGAGAAACAACTTGCTTTGACTTTCCATGAGGATTTTGCCAATGAAGGAAAACTGTTGAAAGAGAAGCTCACTGCATGGCATGGATTGGAAATTGTGCCGGAAGCCTCGGTAACCATTGTCTTGGACTATCTTTCTGACAGGAAAAAAGCAGTCAATGAGGAATATTATGAACTGTGCATTGACGGTCAGCAAATAAGGATTAGTGCCGCTACTCCACATGGAGTTTTTAATGGTACACAGACCCTGTTAGGATTGCTGAAAGGGCAGGAAAGCCCGTTCCGGTTGGAAGCAATGTCTATACAGGATTATCCGGACTTATTATATCGGGGACAGATGCTCGATATTGCCCGGAATTATACAACGGTGGATAACTTAAAGAAGCTGATTGATATGCTCTCTTCTTACAAACTGAATGTGCTCCAGTTCCATTTCTCGGATGATGAAGGCTGGCGGCTGGAAATTCCGGGATTGGAGGAGTTGACTGCAATCAGTTCGCGGCGGGGACATACAACCGATGAAAAGGACTGGTTGTATCCGGCTTATGATGGCGGATATGATCCGTATGCTGCAACATCGGGAAATGGTTATTATACCCGGGAGGAATTCATTGATTTATTACGATATGCGGCGGAAAGACATGTGCAGGTCATCCCGGAAATAGAATCCCCCGGCCATGCACGTGCGGCGATTGTGGCAATGAATGTACGTTATAAGAAATACATCGATACCGATCCGGAGAAAGCGGAAGAATATCTTTTGAGTGACTTGCAGGATACTTCCCGATATGTTTCGGCACAAGCCTATACGGATAATGTTATGAATGTAGCCTTGCCCTCCACTTATCGTTTTATGGAAAAGGTGATTCAGGAAATAGTGGCTATGTATAAGGAAGCCGGTACACCGCTGGCTACCATCCATTTGGGAGGTGATGAAGTGGCTAAGGGCGCATGGATGGGTTCCCCTTTATGTAGGGCGTTAATGGAAGAGCAAGGCATGGAAAAGGCGCATGATCTGGCCGAATATTTCATCACCCGGGTAGCTGATTGCCTGCAACAGCATCATTTGTCTTTTAATGGCTGGCAGGAAGTGGCTTTGGGGCATCAAAAAGACACTCATACTTATTTATCTCAACGGGCAGCCGGTATCAATTCGTGGAAGACTGTTCCGGAATGGAAAGAGGATGAAATACCTTATCAGATAGCCAATAACGGTTATCCGGTCATCCTCTGCAATGTGAATAATTTCTATCTGGATTTGGCTTATGATGCTCATCCTGATGAACCGGGACATTTCTGGGGAGGATATGTGGATGAATCCAAAGCATTCTCCATGCTTCCGTTCGATGTCTATCGTTCTTCACGTACGGATATGGCGGGCAATCCGGTGGAAATTGGTTCCGCAGGAAAAGGAAAAACGACATTGACTGCCTCCGGCAGGAAACAAATAAAAGGGGTACAGGCACAACTGTTTGCCGAAACAATTCGAGGATTTCAATGGGTAGAATATTATATGTTCCCTAAAGTGATGGGACTGGTAGAGCGTGGCTGGAATGCGCATCCGGATTGGGAAACCCTTTCCGGTGCAGCCGAGCAGCAAACCTTTGACCGGGATCTGGCACTGTTCTATGAAAAAATTAGTGTAAAGGAAATGCCTTATTGGAGCCGGATAGGGGTAAACTTCCGTTTGCCTCATCCCGGACTCACCATCCGGGACGGACTTCTGTATGCAAATACTTCTATCGAAGGAGCACAGATACGCTATACGACGGATGGGACTGAACCGACGGTTGAGTCGGAGCTATGGGAGACTCCCGTAGCCTGTCAGGCTGCTGTTGTAAAAGCAAAGTTGTTTTATAGGGATAAGCAAAGTGTGACCAGCTGTTATTGGCAGTAATTAGTGGAATAGTAGAATAGATGTACTTTTAATTTCTAGCCGTTTTATTCTTTAAAATACGAAGATTTTCTCTACATTTGTCTTTATTAGTCTTGTAATCTTCTATTAAAGTTTAATACTCCGATGAAAAAAAAGTACCTGATATTTCTTTTACTTCTCTCTTTTCCACTATATACCCGGGCCGATAAGACCTTGGACTCACTGTTGAATGTGCTTGATTTGACGATTCAGGAACATGAAATTTATGTGGTTCAACGAGAATCACGTATCAAGCACCTTAAAGAACTGACACACGGAATAGAACCTAATTCCGCGGAACAGTACAATCTGAACAGTCAGATATACAAAGAATATAAAGCCTTTATTTGCGACTCTGCCATCCACTATTTGAATGAAAATATCCGGATTGCAGAGCGCTTGCGTGATGCAGACCGGCAGATAGAAAGTCAGTTGCAGCTTTCGTTATTATTATCATCAACTGGAATGTATAAAGAGTCTCTTGATGTGCTGGAATCGGTAGACCGTCGGAAAATCATTCCTCGTTTAATAGCCGATTATTACACCTGCTTTGACCATGTGTATGGCGAGTTGGGCGTTTATACACAGGATAAAACCCTTTCGGGACGTTATTGGAGTATTTCACAGGCATATAGAGATTCATTATATGCTATATTGCCTCCGGAATCGGAAGAATACCTGCTGATGCGTGAAGCATCATTTCGCGATCAACGCCAGTATGAGGAAGCCCTGAAAGTGAATGATCTCCGGTTGACGAAAATAGAACCATATACTCCCCAATATGCGATGGCTACTTACCATCGTTCTTTGATTTACAAGTACAGTAATGATAGTTTGGGAGAGAAACGGAATCTTTGTCTTTCTGCTATATCGGATATTCGTTCTGCCATTAAGGACCATGCTTCGTTGTGGATGCTTGCCCAGCTACTTTACGAAGATGGTGATATGGAACGTGCGTACCAATATATGCGCTTTTCGTGGAATGCGACCAAGTTCTACAATGCCCGTCTGCGTAGTTGGCAGAGTGCTGACGTGCTTTCATTGATTGATAAAACCTATCAGGCAATGATTGAAAAGCAGAACGACCGTCTTCAACAGAACCTGCTGCTTATCACTGCACTGTTGGTGTTGTTGATTGTAGCTTTGGGATATATCTACCGTCAGATGAAAAAGCTGGCAGATGCAAGAAATCATCTTCAGGTAGCTAATAAGCAGTTAAACGGATTGAATGAGGAGTTGAGGCAAATGAATAGTTGCCTGTCTTCTACCAATATCGAACTCTCGGAGTCCAATCAGATTAAGGAAGAATATATTGCCCGTTTCATCAAGCTGTGTTCTACTTATATCAACCGTTTAGACGCTTACCGGCGGATGGTGAATAAGAAAGTGTCTGCCGGACAGATTGCGGAATTATTAAAGATAACGCGTTCCCAAGATGCTCTTGATGAAGAACTGGAAGAATTGTACGCAAACTTTGATACAGCCTTTTTGCATCTCTTCCCTAACTTTGTGGGAAAATTCAATGACTTATTACAGGAAAATGAACAGATTTTGCCGAAGAAAGGCGAGTTATTGAATACTGAACTGCGCATCTTTGCTTTGATACGTCTGGGTATTGAAGATAGTTCACAAATTGCGGAGTTTCTTCGTTATTCGGTGAATACAATTTATAATTATCGGGCGAAAGTAAGGAATAAAGCCCGTGGATCGAGAGAGGATTTTGACGATTTAGTGCGAAAAATTCGCTAATTCGGACTGTAAAACAACCACTTTTTTAGGTACACGCTATGGATGTAAATAGATGAAAATGAGATGATTATCGTTTTGTATGATCCACTTATTGCCCCCTCCTTGTTAGCTCACTTTAATTTCTTTATACTTTTGACCTGTGCTTCGAAAGTAATGAGAGTAGCCCATTGCTGACGAGCGTCTTATTATTAACTTTAAAACTTAGTACGCATGAAAAAAAACAGGCGAAAAATCCTTTCGGGGAGTCGCAAGATTTTCTTTGCTATCTTGGCAATGTTTTTATCTTTGAGTGCATCCGCACAGCAAATTACTGCATCCGGTCAGGTCCTGGATGCTCAAAAAGAACCGCTAATCGGTGTTAGTGTACAAGAGAAAGGTACGTCTAACGGAGCAATAACCGATTTAGATGGCAACTTCACATTAAACGTTAAGCAAAACGCCATTTTGATATTCTCTTATGTGGGTTATAAGTCGCAGGAGGTAAAGGCAGCCCAACAGATGAAGATCACACTTCAGGAAGATAATGAAGTGCTTGATGAAGTGGTGGTCATCGGTTATGGTTCGGTGAAACGGAAAGATGTGACTACCGCTATCTCTTCCGTATCTACCAAGGATTTGGATATGCGGCCTATCGTTTCGGCAGGACAGGCCATTCAAGGTAAGGCAGCCGGTGTCTCGGTGATTCAGCCTAACGGTACGCCGGGCGGTGAAATGTCTATCCGTGTTCGTGGTACTACTTCAATGAATGGTAGTAATGATCCGCTGTATGTAGTAGATGGAGTGCCTGTAGACAATATCAAGTTCCTTTCTCCGAATGATATTGAGAGTATGCAGATATTGAAAGATGCTTCATCGGCATCTATCTACGGTTCGCGTGCCGCTAACGGAGTCATTCTAATTACTACGAAGGCCGGTGCATCCGGTAATGCCAAAGTTTCTTTGACAGCCCAGTTCGGTTTGAACAAAGTAGCCGATAAAGTAGAATCCCTGAATGCAGCACAATATAAAGAATTGCAGGATGAAATCGGACTAGTGTCTTTGCCGGACGGATTACCCGATCGCACCGACTGGTTTGATGAAACGTATACGACCGGAAAGACTCAAAATTATCAGGTAGCTGTATCCAATGGTAATGAGAAAATGAAATATTACCTTTCTGCGGGTTACCTCAAAGAACAGGGAGTGTTGGACATCTCTTATTACAAGCGTTACAATTTCCGGGTAAATCTGGAAAATCAGGTTCGTAAATGGCTGACAGTAAGTGCTAATATCTCTTATTCAGATTATACAAGCAATGGAGGCGGAGCAATGGGAACAGGCTCGAATCGGGGTGGTGTTATTCTGGCTGTTATCAATACACCGACTTATGCGCCGGTGTGGGATGCTTTGAACCCTAATCAGTATTACAATAACTTCTATGGAGTGGGTAATATCACAAATCCATTAGAAAATATGGCCCGCGCGAAAAATAACAAAGACAAAGAAAACCGCTTGTTGGCATCGGGTAATATATTGCTGACTCCATTTCCGGAACTGAAGTTTAAGTCTACTCTTACTCTTGACCGTCGCAACGCCGTTAATACCACTTTTCTTGATCCGATTTCTACTGCTTGGGGCCGCAATCAGTACGGTGAGGCTTCGGACAATCGGAATATGAACACGGTGCTGACATTTGATAATGTATTGACTTATAATAAAAACTTCAAGAAACATGGCTTGGAAGTAATGGCCGGTTCGTCATGGACGGATTCAGACTATTCAAATAGCTGGATCAATGGATCCCACTATCGTAGCGATCAGATTCAAACGCTGAATGCTGCCAATAAAATATCTTGGGATAATACAGGTACGGGTGCGTCCCAATGGGGAATTATGTCATTCTTCGGACGTGTAGCTTATAACTTCGACAGTAAATACCTGGTAACAGCTAATCTTCGTGCCGATGGTTCTTCTAAATTGCATCCCGATCATCGTTGGGGCGTATTTCCTTCATTCTCTGCAGCCTGGCGTATTTCTTCGGAAAAGTTCATGGAGAACCTGACATGGATTGACGATTTAAAATTGCGCGGTGGCTGGGGACAAACCGGTAACCAGTCGGGTATTGGTGACTATGCATATTTGCAGCGTTACAATATCGGTCGTATCGAATGGTTTAAGAAAGGCGGCGAAGGTGATTCTACTGATTATGCAAATGCTGTTCCTACCATTAGCCAGGCCAACTTGCGTACATCTGATTTAACATGGGAAACCACGACACAGACCAATATAGGTCTGGATCTGACCATATTGAATGGACGGTTGACGTTTAATGCCGACTATTATTATAAGAAGACCAAAAACATGTTGATGAATGTATCATTACCTGCCGGTGCCGCAGCCGCTACGTCTATTGCCCGTAACGAGGGTGAAATGGTAAATAAGGGTTTTGAGCTTTCTATTAGTTCGAAAAATCTTCGTGGAGGAGCATTTACATGGGATACAGACTTTAATATCTCTTTTAACCGGAATAAATTGACAAAACTGGAATTACAGAAAGTTTATTACGATGCTAAAACTGCGGATGTGGTGAATGACTATGTGGTACGTAATGAGCCGGGCCGTGCTTTGGGAGGTTTCTACGGTTATATAAGTGATGGGGTAGATCCTGAAACCGGTGAATTGATGTATCGTGATTTGAACAATGACGGTAAAATATCATCTTCCGACCGTACTTATATCGGTGATCCGAATCCGGATTTCACCTATGGTATGACTAATACCTTTTCATGGAAAGGCTTTAATTTGAGTATCTTTATCCAAGGTTCTTATGGAAACGATATTTATAATGCTTCACGTATTGAAACGGAAGGTATGTATGATGGTAAGAATCAGTCGGCCCGTGTACTGAATCGTTGGAAAATACCCGGACAGATAACAGACGTGCCTAAGGCTAATTTCAAATTGCTCAATTCTACCTATTTTGTAGAAGATGGCAGTTATCTAAGATTGAAGGATATTTCCTTGTCCTACAATGTTAAAGGCAAACTGCTGAAGAAATGGGGAATTACCCGTTTGCAACCTTACTTCACGGCTACTAACCTGCTGACATGGACCAGCTATTCGGGAATGGACCCGGAAGTAAACCAATGGGGTAACAGCGGTACGGTACAAGGTATCGATTGGGGTACTTACCCGCATTGCAGATCATACGTGTTTGGTATTAATGTTGAATTCTAATGAAAGGAAAGATTATGAAACTAAGAACTATATTTTACGGATTAACCTCCGGCTTGCTATTGGGACTTTCTTCCTGCTCGCTGAATTATGAGCCATTAGACACCTATTCGGATGTGACGGAAGGAGTGACAAGTGATGGTACAAAAATCGTATTCAAGGATAAAGCTGCAGTTGAAAGTCATCTGACAACACTTTATAATCAAATGCGTGACCGTCAGGAACATTGGTATGTGGATTTACTTTTGATTTCAGATTCCCATTCGGATAATGCTTATGCCGGTACTACCGGAGCGGAAGTTGTCCCGTTTGAGAATAACTCGATTGAAGGTTCCAATTCTGTGTTGGAACGTGACTGGAACCGTTATTTGGAGGATGTGGCCCGTGCCAATAAACTCATTTGTAACATTGACCTGGTGACAGATAATTCGTTGACTACTGCCGAACGGGCGCAATACAAAGCAGAAGCGAAGATATTCCGTGCCATGGTAATGTTTGACATGGTACGTCTGTGGGGTGATTTCCCTGTGATTACAACGGTGGCTGATGATATTACTTCTGAAAACATTGATGAGGTATATCCACAATATTTCCCCAAACAAAATACGGAACTTGAAGCTTATCAGCAGATTGAAAAGGATTTGTTGGATGCAGTATTGTATGCTCCGGACAATACGCCGGGGAATAAGACGTTGTTTTCCAAATCTGTAGCTCGTACCTTATTGGCTAAAATATATGCCGAGAAACCTTTGCGTGATTATACGAAAGTTATCCAATATTGTGATGAGGTGAAAGCAGACGGTTTTGATCTGGTAGATGATTTCAGTGATTTGTTTGGAATGAATGCTGCGGGAACAGATGCAAAGATGCGTAATACAAAAGAATCGATTCTTGAAGCACAATTTACATCCGGAGCAGGTAACTGGTGTACATGGATGTTCGGGCGTGATCTTGTGAATTGGAATAACAATTTCACGTGGGCGAAATGGGTGACTCCGTCACGTGACCTGATTAGTGCTTTCAAACAGGAAGGGGATGAAGTCCGTTTCAAAGAATCAATAGTCTATTACGATTGTAATTGGAGCAACTATTATCCGTCTGATAATTATCCGTTCATGTATAAATGCCGCTCTGCCAACAGCAGTATCATCAAGTACCGTTATGCCGATGTCCTGTTGCTGAAAGCAGAAGCGCTGATTATGCAGGATACGCCGGATTTGGAAGGAGCCGCCGATATAATAGATGAAGTGCGCGACCGTGCCAAATTGGGAGCACTTCCCACCTCTGTCCGTTCAAACAAAAACGTCCTGCTGAATGCCTTACTTAAAGAACGTCGGTTAGAACTGGCTTTTGAGGGACAAAGATGGTTTGATCTGGTCCGTCTGGACAAGGTAGAAGAGGTGATGAATGCAGTGTATGCTAAGGATTCAGGTCGCAAAGCGCAGATTTACACTTTTGATAAGAACTCTTATCGTTTGCCAATTCCGCAGTCGGTAATCGACGCGAATGATAAGATTCACCAGAATCCGGGTTATTAATTCAACTAAAAACATAGAAAACTTAAGATTATGATAGACATGAGAAATATAGCATTGACCTTTTTAGGATGCTTCACCATATTAGCTGCATGCAGCAACAGTGACGATGCGGAGAAACCGGTTACACCTGTTCCGACCGGAGATGTGACTATTTATGCAACCACTAGCAGCCTGACTCGCGATTTGACCCGTGATGCCGTTAATTTCAGTTCGAAAGATAATTTGGCACCTACTTCAATCACATTGAACCCGACTGAACAATATCAGACAATGGACGGCTTCGGAGCTGCTATCACAGGCGCCACTTGTTTTAATCTTCTGCAAATGAAACCGGAAGATCGTCACGCTTTTCTTACGGAAACATTCTCTGACGACAAAGGCTTCGGATTTAGCTATATCCGTATCTCTATCGGCTGCTCGGACTTTTCATTGAGCGAATATACCTGCTGTGATACGAAAGGTATTGAGCATTTTGCTTTGCAAAGTGAAGAGAAAGACTATATCCTTCCGATTCTGAAAGAGATTTTGAGCATCAATCCTTCTATTAAAGTCATTGCCGCCCCTTGGACTTGTCCAAAATGGATGAAAGTAAAGAGTCTCACAGATCTTACTCCGCTAGATTCATGGACAAACGGTCAGCTGAATCCAGCCTATTATCAGGACTATGCCACTTATTTTGTGAAATGGGTACAAGCCTTCAACGCCGAAGGCATTGATATTTATGCTGTAACTCCCCAGAACGAACCGTTGAACCGTGGTAATTCCGCTTCACTTTATATGAGTTGGGAAGAACAGAGGGACTTTGTGAAAACAGCACTCGGACCTAAATTCAAGGCAGCCGGACTAGCTACGAAAATTTATGCATACGATCATAACTATGATTATAGTGATATTGCAACAGAAAAGAACTACCCCGGTAAGATGTATGAGGACGCAGCTGCTTCCCAATACCTGGCCGGAGCAGCTTATCACAACTATGGCGGGAATCGCGAAGAGCTTTTAAATATACATAAAGCCTATCCTGAAAAGGAACTTCTTTTCACGGAGACTTCTATCGGAACATGGAATAGCGGACGTGATTTGTCGAAACGATTGCTGGAAGATATGAAAGAAGTAGCATTGGGTACGATCAACAACTGGTGTAGGGGAGTTATAGTGTGGAACCTGATGCTTGATAATGACCGTGCTCCTAACCGTGAAGGCGGTTGCCAGACTTGCTACGGAGCGGTGGATATCAGTAATAGCGACTATAAGACAATTATCCGCAACTCGCATTATTATATCATCGCCCATCTCTCAAGTGTGGTGAAACCGGGAGCGGTACGTATCGGTGCATCCGGCTATGCTGATAGCAATATCATGTATTCTGCTTTCGAGAATCCGGATGGAACATACGCTTTTGTACTGATGAATAATAATGAAAAGACTAAAAAGATAACCTTAAGTGATGGTAAGCGTCATTTTGCTTATGATGTTCCGGGCAAATCTGTGACTTCCTATCGTTGGGCAAAGTCGGAATAAGAACTTTAAAACGATCAAGACAATGAAAAAAAACAGTTATATTATATTGGCTTTGGCAGGAATGTTATCCATGAATTCCTGTAATGATGACGAATTCTTGCCCGGTAATCCGAGTATGGAAATCAAAGCAGAGAATGCAGATGCTCTTTTTGGTGACAGTCTTCCGTTTACGATTAAAGCCTCGGATGTGGATGTGCCTCTTTCTACGTTGAAAGCACAGCTTTTTTATGGAGAAGAACAAGTGTCTGAAACGGTCATCCGTACAAAGACAAGCGGAAATGACTATACTGGTAAAATCTTTGTTCCTTATTATGCTAATATTCCTAATGGAAAGGCAACTTTGAAATATATTCTTCAGAACATTCATTTTACTACCACAGAAATGACGAAAGAACTCGCTCTGGCACGACCGGACTTCCCCTATCTGACATTAGTGGATGAGGAAGGAAAAGAGTACCGGATGGAACGTCAATCCATGTACAAGTATAGTGTGACAGGAGACTTCTCGCAAAAGATGAAAGCGTATATCAAGACTCCGAAAGTGGGAGAGAATGGGAACGAATTGACCTTCGGCTGGGAGAATGGAACGATTGAAGCCGGTTCTACTAATGCTATCTCATTTTCTAATACGGAACCGGGAAATTATGCTATCAAGTTTAATACGTTGACTTACGAGGCAGAACCATTTGCCAAGTTAAAGGTGAACGGTGAAGATATGGAATTGGTAGAGAATGATATCTATGCAATCAAGTTGACTTTGAAGAAGAATGACATTCTAGCGTTTGAAGGGGTGCCTGATTATGATAATTGGTGGATAGACCAGGATTATTTTGAAAAGCAGGAAGATGGAACATTGAAATTCCTGCCGATTGACGGAAGTTACCAAATAACAGCCAATGGTAAAATGAAGTATTTCTCTGTCATTGCTTTGAAGAATGGTGAGGCTGCCAAGTTGCAGGATGATGGAACAGGTGCTATCTGGGCTATTGGAACAGGAATCGGTAAACCGTCGGTGGCACTTTCTGAAGTAGGGTGGACTCCGGAAAACGGTCTGTGTATGCCACAGCTTACTGCGAAGAAGTATCAACTGACATTTATAGCTGGCGTTACCATGAAAGTGGATGATATTAACTTTAAGTTCTTCCATATCAATAAATGGGACAACGGCGAGTTTAAGGGTGATGCTATTTCTACAACGAGTGAATTGGTTAAAATCTCATCGGACGGAAACTTGGGACTGGAAGAAGGTCAAAAGTTCGAAAGAGGAGGTATTTACAGGTTTACAGTTGATGTGACGAAAGGCAATACCAAGGCTGTGTTGACAGTGGAGAAAGTAGGGAAGGTAGATTTACCTGCACCGGATATTTTCTTTGGTAATGATAAGATGGAGGTGACAGATACTGATATATATAAGTCGGATCAGGCGTTTACACAAGGACAAATGATAACTGTTACAGGCATTGATAATTTGAATGAATGGTGGATCGATCCTGACTTCTTTGAGAAACAAAGTGATGGTGCATTGAAGTTCCTGCCGATTAACGGAGATTATCGGGTGACAGCTAATGCTGTTTTGAAGTATTTTTCTGTAATGGCTTTGAAAGATGGTAAACCGGCCAAATTGCAAGATGACGGAACGGGTGCAATCTGGGCTATCGGAAAAGGAATCGGTAAGCCTTCTGTTACGTCTTCCGAAGTAGGTTGGGAGCCAAGTAAAGCGCTCTGTCTGGCGCAAGTTGCTTCTAAAAAGTATCAGCTAACCTTGAAAGCCGGGGAAACGTTGAAGACTAGTGGTGACCCGGAAGTGATTAGTTTTAAGTTCTTCCATCAAAATGATTGGGGAGGAGAATTCGGCAATTATGCAAGCTCTATTTTAGTGGAACAGCTTAAACTTGCAGATTCCGGAAATTTGGAAATGCAGGATAATAAAGCATTTGAAGAAGGAGCTGTCTATCGATTTATCATTGATGTAACGAATGGCAATGCAAATGCTGATCTGAAGGTTGAGAAAATAAATTGATCTGAAGATTAATGCCGGATTTTTATTGAAACTATCCTGAAAGGGTATGATGAATTGTACCCTTTCAGGATTCATCTTTGGTCGGAATAATGTAAAAAACATTAATAAACTCGTCCGCAACTAGGAAATATCCCCTGTTTGGGAGTCTATATAAATAAAGTATGAACTTATTTCTTATATCATAAATGAACATGAAATTCAAAGCAATGTTACTTGGCTTGTCTGTGATAACTGCGTTGCCTGCCTTTGCGCAGAAGCCCGTGTATCTGGACACTGGTAAGCCTATCGAAGAGAGAGTGAAAGATGCATTGAACCGGATGACCCTTGAAGAAAAGGTGAAGATGATTCATGCACAGTCTAAATTTAGTTCGGCAGGCGTTCCCCGCCTCGGAATTCCCGAAGTATGGGCTACCGACGGTCCTCATGGTATCCGTCCGGAAGTGTTGTGGGATGAATGGGATCAGGCTGGATGGACAAACGATTCCTGTATTGCCTATCCGGCATTGACGTGTCTTTCTGCTACATGGAATCCCGAAATGTCGCATCTTTATGGGAAAAGTATCGGTGAAGAGGCGCGTTACCGCAAGAAAGACATCTTGTTGGGGCCCGGTGTGAATATCTACCGTACTCCCTTGAACGGACGTAACTTCGAGTATATGGGAGAAGACCCGTATCTGTCCGCCACTATGGTGGTTCCTTACATCAAAGGTGTACAAGAGAATGGGGTAGCTGCCTGTGTGAAGCATTATGCATTGAACAATCAGGAGTTCAACCGTCATACCACCAATGTGCAATTGAGTGATCGTGCTCTTTATGAAATATACCTGCCTGCTTTTAAAGCGGCTGTTCAGGAAGGTGGAACATGGTCGATTATGGGCTCTTATAATCTTTATCAGGGACAGCACGCTTGTCACAACAAACGTCTGCTTAAAGATATTCTTCGTGATGAATGGGGTTTTGATGGCGTTGTAGTGTCCGACTGGGGAGGTGTGCACAACACCGAACAGGCTATTCACAATGGCATGGACTTGGAGTTTGGTTCATGGACGAACGGACTGTCTGCCGGAACGAGAAATGCCTATGATAATTATTTCCTTGCTTTCCCTTACCTGAAATTAATCAAGGAAGGTAAAGTAGGAACAAAGGAACTGGATGAAAAGGTTAGTAATGTCCTTCGTCTGATTTTCCGTACTTCAATGGACCCGCACAAACCATTTGGCTCTTTAGGCTCTCCCGAACACGGGCAAGCCGGACGTCAGATTGGAGAAGAAGGGATTGTACTGTTGCAGAACAACGGTAACTTATTGCCTATCGATTTGAATAAAGCTAAGAAAATAGCCGTTATCGGTGAAAATGCCATTAAGATGATGACTGTGGGCGGTGGTAGCTCTTCTTTGAAAGTGAAATATGAGATTTCTCCGTTGGATGGACTGAAAAGTCGTGTGGGCTCAAAAGCAGAAATAGTATATGCCCGTGGGTATGTAGGCGACCCGACAGGAGAGTATAACGGTGTGAAAACCGGTCAGGACTTGAAAGATAACCGTTCGGAAGATGAATTGCTTGCAGAAGCTTTGCAAGTGGCTAAAGATGCCGACTATGTAGTCTTCTTCGGTGGCTTGAACAAGAGCAATCATCAGGATTGTGAAGATTCGGACCGCGCTTCTTTAGGTTTGCCTTACGCGCAGGATAGAGTGATAAGCGAACTGGCAAAGGTGAATAAAAACCTGATTGTTGTCAATATCTCCGGCAATGCAGTGGCTATGCCTTGGGTGAATGAAGTGCCTGCTATTGTTCAGGGTTGGTTCTTAGGTTCGGAAGCCGGAACAGCTCTTGCTTCCGTATTGGTGGGAGACGCTAACCCTTCAGGAAAACTTCCTTTCACCTTCCCTGCAAAACTGGAAGATGTAGGTGCTCATAAACTGGGCGAATATCCCGGTAATAAAGAAGAGCTGGCACAGTCTAAACATAGAGGGGACACCATTAATGAAATCTATCGGGAGGATATTTTCGTAGGTTATCGCTGGGCGGATAAAGAGAAAATCAAACCGCTGTTCCCGTTCGGACATGGATTGAGCTACACTACTTTTGCCTATGGAAAACCCTCGGCCGACAAGAAAACAATGACTGCAGATGATACCATTTCTTTCACAGTCAATGTGAAGAATACAGGCACTCGTGAAGGTCAGGAAGTTGTTCAGCTTTATATCAGTGATAAGAAATCCTCTCTCCCTCGTCCGGTAAAAGAGTTGAAAGGTTTTCAGAAAGTGAAACTGGCTCCGGGAGAAGAGAAGGCGGTAACGCTGACGATTGATAAGAAAGCATTGAGCTTCTTCGATGATGCTAAACACGAATGGGTGGCCGAACCGGGTAAGTTTGAGGCAATCATCGGTAGTTCATCCAGAGATATTAAAGGTACTGTACCATTTGAGTTGAAATAGGTAGATGTTTGGTTAGAGATTTTTTTAAGGAGATGACAGAGAGTCTGGGTACTCGGAAAACGCTAAGTGATTGCAACAAATCGACTTAGCGTTTTTTTATTGCCTAATTTTCCCAGCGTTTGCAAAAAAATAGTAAGAAAGTAGTCGTTTCGCTTGGTAAAGTGTTGTATCAGAAGTAATTTTGGGAAAAATAACAATTAAGGTAACCTAATTATGGAAAAAGGTATTTGGCTGGAAATAGAGGAACTGTATAAGGAGTTTCAGCAACTCGGTATCAGTCAGTCGGTGGACTATGAGAAGTACTACCTCTATTCTCTTATTACCCATTCTACAGCCATTGAGGGTTCTACACTAACCGAAATGGATGCACAGCTTCTTTTCGATGAAGGTGTAACAGCTAAAGGAAAGCCGTTGGTATATCATCTGATGAATGAGGACTTGAAGAAAGCATACGAGCTTGCTAAAAAGGAAGCGCAACGCAATACTGTTATAACTCCTGCTTTTTTGCAGAAGTTAAACGCTACTTTGATGCGGACAACAGGGGGAAGGCATAATACAATAGGCGGCTCTTTCGATTCTTCCAGAGGTGAGTTCCGTTTGTGTGGCGTTACGGCTGGTGTAGGTGGGCGTTCTTATATGGGTTATCAAAAAGTACCTGTTAAAGTAGAAGAACTTTGTTTCTTGTTGCAGGAACGGCAAAAGAATGTGGAAACGTTCCGTGAACAATACGAATTAAGTTTTAATGCTCACCTCAATTTAGTGACTATTCATCCTTGGGTGGATGGCAACGGGAGAGCAGCTCGCTTACTGATGAACTATATTCAATTCTGCTATCATCTTTTCCCCGCTAAGATTTTTAAGGAGGATAGGGCAGATTATATCCTTTCTTTACAACAGGCGCAAGATGATGAAACCAACCAGCCTTTTTTGGATTTCATGGCGGTGCAATTGAAAAAATCACTGTCTTTGGAAATTCAAAAATATAAAGCTTCTCACGATAAAGGATTTAGTTTTATGTTTTAATCTTGTAGGGCTTCTTTTGATAAGACTTCCACCCATTGTATATTGTGTTGTTTTTCATTAACGAAATCACCATTACAGTAACGGCGGTTGCATTTATTAATATCGAACTTATGTAATTCTCTAATAGTTTTAAATAAAGGTTCATCAGTTTCACCGTTAGCTGAATAGTTATAGACCAGATATTTATGGTGGAAGAGGTACATAAAATAATAAAGAATCATCCTTCACACTCGTAAGCGTCTCCGCGATTCTATCTTGTCGCCCTTTTTTCATTCTTATATTTTTGCGATGTATAAAAATGAAGCATTATGGATTTAGCAGAAAATCGATTTGGAAAAACTTGGAAACATTTCCTTGAAGTATTGAAAGTAGACTACAATTGTTCTTTAGCCGATGTTTGCCGCGATCAGCATACCACTTTTGGTGGTATGAGTTCCTGGATGTCCAGACGGGGCTATAGCGTTAAACAAGCCAAGGC
>NZ_GG774822.1:0-4135 GCF_000163675.1 Bacteroides sp. D22
GCAATATTCTTTTCACTGATGGGATGTTGCAGGGAAAATAAGGTGAACCCAAAACTATGGATGCAGGACGTGTTGATTAGGGTACAGGAGAATGAAAGAGAAAAGAAAAACGACTACGCCGATTTACTGCCATTTAATTGGAAAGGATAAACAAGAAAGATAAATAAAGTCAAAAGCCAGACATGCTTCGTTTGGCTTTTGACTTTATTATAGCTTGGAGAGAAATACGGGCGAGGCCGAATGCTTACTAAGGTGATTTATGAATAGCCGGCTCTATTCAGGCTGTTTATTATACGTGTAATCGCATCCCCAAATAAACTCCTATTAAATAAGGTATAAGCCAAATGCACCAAACTACAATGCTGAAACGATTAAAATGTCTCTTTTCTATAGGCGTTCCCTTCACATAGGTCCATATCGCCCATAACGCATGTACAAACATCAGAAGAATAGCAATCACTCCTGTCACCGTATGCATTTCGTCATGCAGATGAGTCAGTTCGGCAATATGCTCCATCAGGCTTGTACCCACCGTGTCGGCCAGCAACCCGAGAAGAAAGAAAATGATATGCCAAAACTTTAATTTCCTTTGAAGACGTTCTCCCCAAACACCTATCGTATAAAACACGAGCGCAGATGAAATAACGCAAATTGCCGCTATTAAATAATGTATATCTATCTGATTCAGTTCCATAAATTTTCTTTTTCTAATAACAACAAAGCACAGGATAGATAGTTCTCGCGGTCTCAATCTTTCACAAATGCAATCCCGACTTTACAAACGACGAAAAAACGTAAACAGATTTGTCTCTTTTCACAAAAAAGTAATAAAAGGCGATTTGCAGAAACAAATAAATCGACTACCTTTGTGGGCGATTTAGAGAATCGTGACTACGTATTTTTAATTATATCACTTAAAAAAAAGAGCTAATTATGACTTATTCACACGAAGTGGAACACATGTGTGTTGTAAAGAAGGGTCCTAACCACGGACCGGCTCCCATACCCGAAGAAGGCAAATGGGTAAAATCTAAAGAAATCGTTGATATTTCTGGTTTGACACACGGTATCGGTTGGTGCGCTCCTCAACAAGGTGCTTGTAAACTGACACTGAACGTTAAAGAAGGTATCATCCAAGAAGCCTTGATCGAAACAATCGGTTGCTCTGGTATGACTCACTCAGCTGCTATGGCTTCTGAAATCCTTCCGGGTAAAACAGTTCTTGAAGCATTAAACACTGACCTTGTTTGTGACGCTATCAACACTGCAATGCGCGAACTTTTCTTGCAAATCGTATACGGACGTACTCAATCAGCTTTCTCTGAAGGTGGTTTGATTATCGGTGCAGGTTTGGAAGACTTGGGTAAAGGTCTGCGTAGCCAGGTAGGTACTCTTTATGGTACTTTGGCTAAAGGTCCTCGTTACCTTGAAATGGCAGAAGGTTATATCAAACAAATCTTCTTGGACAAGAACGACGAAATCTGCGGATACGAATTCGTACACATGGGTAAGTTCATGGACGAAATCAAGAAGGGTACTGATGCTAACGAAGCTTTGAAGAAAGTTACAGGTACTTACGGACGCGTAACAGCAGAACAGGGAGCAGTTAAATCTATTGATCCACGTCACGAATAATATAAGGAGGAAAGAAACAATGATTAGAGAAGTAAAATTCGAAAGCCAAGACCGTCGTATCAAACAGATTATCGCTGCTTTGAACGCTAACGGCATCAAAGATATCGAAGAAGCTAACGCTATCTGTGAAGCTCATGGACTTGATCCTTATAAAACGTGTGAAGAAACTCAGCCTATCTGTTTTGAAAATGCAAAATGGGCTTATGTTGTAGGTACTGCCATTGCTATTAAAAAAGGTTGTACAAACGCTGCTGAAGCTGCTGAAGCTATCGGTATCGGTCTGCAAGCATTCTGCATCCCGGGTTCTGTAGCTGACGACCGTAAAGTTGGTATCGGCCATGGTAACCTTGCTGCTATGTTGCTGCGTGAAGAAACTAAATGTTTCGCTTTCTTGGCAGGTCACGAATCTTTCGCTGCTGCTGAAGGTGCTATTAAAATCGCTGCTAAAGCAGACAAAGTACGTAAAGAACCGTTGCGTTGTATCTTGAACGGTCTTGGAAAAGACGCTGCTCAGATCATCTCTCGTATCAACGGCTTTACATACGTTCAGACTCAATTCGATTACTTTACAGGTGAACTGAAAGTTGTTCGCGAAATCGCTTACTCTGACGGTCCTCGTGCAAAAGTAAAATGTTATGGTGCTGACGACGTTCGCGAAGGTGTAGCTATCATGTGGAAAGAAGGTGTAGACGTATCTATCACAGGTAACTCTACTAACCCGACTCGTTTCCAACATCCAGTTGCAGGTACTTACAAGAAAGAACGTGTTCTTGCTGGTAAACCATATTTCTCTGTAGCTTCAGGTGGTGGTACAGGTCGTACTCTTCACCCGGATAACATGGCTGCCGGTCCTGCTTCATACGGTATGACAGATACTATGGGTCGTATGCACTCTGACGCTCAGTTCGCTGGTTCTTCATCAGTTCCTGCTCACGTAGAAATGATGGGATTCCTGGGAATTGGTAACAACCCGATGGTAGGTTGTACAGTGGCTTGTGCTGTAGACGTGGCTCAGGCTTTGAGCAAGTAATTTAAATAATTACCATATAGTAAATCCCTGTAACTGATAAGGTTATGGGGATTTTTATTTTCAGTATGTTCGTAGGTTGAACTGCTGATTTACCTCTCTCCTACCTTTCTAATATAGTTTAGTTTTGTATTCCTACCTAATACTGATTTCACTTTACTAAGATGGATATAGATACTACTTTAAACTAAAAAAGAAAGTATTTATTAGTCCAATGCAAAAAAGTAGAGTATTAATACAACTATCCCTAATGATACCTTGTTAAAGTAAGAGTTATTAATTATCTTTGCATTGAAAGGAGATACACCTATGAAGCTGATTGAAAATAATATCCAAAAGATAATTGACCTATGCAAAAAACATAAGGTACATAAATTATTTGTCTTTGGTTCTGTTCTTACGAGTCGTTTTAATGACAACAGCGATGTTGATTTAGTTGTCGATTTTAATAAGGCAGAAGTAAGCGATTATTTTGATAATTTCTTTGATTTCAAATATGCTTTAGAAAATTTGTTTGGTAGAAAAGTAGATTTACTGGAAGAACAGACTATTAAGAATCCATATTTGAAGAAGAATGTGGATGCAACTAAAACTTTAATCTATGGATGAATTAATAAAGAAACACTTGCAAGATATTCTAACTGCCATTGAAGAAGTAGAAAGTTTCTTCGGCAATGCTCCTAAAGTTTATGATGACTTCTATAGTAACCTATGCCTTAGACGAGCCGTTGAAAGAAACATAGAAATTATTGGTGAAGCTATGAATAGAATACTAAAAATTGATAAAGATATAGCTATAACCAATTCTCGTAAAATAGTAGATGCCAGGAATTATATCATACATGGCTATGATAGTCTATCCGTAGATATACTTTGGAGTATGGTTATTAATCATTTACCAAAACTAAAAAATGAAGTAACAGCATTACTAAATATATAAGGTTTGTGACTTATTCACGACCATTTATTCAAAACATATGGGCCGTATGCACTCTGACGCTCAGTTCGCTGGTTCTTCATCGGTTTCTGCTCACGTAGGGATATTCAGTAAATGTTCCTCTTTCTAAAAAATCAAGAGAAAAGCTTTGCTTTACGTGAGCTTTTCTCTTGATTTTTTCGTTCAACTCTCCCAGTCTTCTATCTTTTTTGTAGAATATTGTTTACATATTCTTGTTTTTTCCTTCCCACCCATGCATTATGTACATGTCTTTTTTAGGGGAAGTTAAAACCTCTCCTGTTTTTCCTGTTATTTTAGTTAGATTATGCTGCCTTTCTTTTTTTCTTTTCGACCTTTTCTATCATACATACCGCATTGGCTGTATGTATCCCAAAGAAAATCCAAAGTACTTCCGTTTTCCTGTTTCTAGCTTTTATTCTGGCCAGTGAGTAATGTTGTTTCTGCGTTCCAAAACTTCCTTCCAGGCGGGTAGCTCTTTCACGGCTGAGTTCCGACCGTAAGATTTTCCGAAGCGG
>NZ_GG774822.1:5051-42113 GCF_000163675.1 Bacteroides sp. D22
GACCATCAAGGCTATTTTACCTTCGGGAGAAAAATAACTTTTACGCCCAAAAGGAGAGGACTTCAAATGCATTTGTCGGGCCAGTTCCGAGAAAGGGAACAGAGAATGGAGGCGACCTAATTCACTCGTTGCAAAACTTTGACGATATTTTTTAAGCATATCGAACTCGGTAAAACCTAAACAAGGTTCGATTTCTGAGATTTTTTGTATCTTTACCATGTGTTTTTATTTTTAATTACCCCCGTTTTGGCCGTCAAACCGTTTTTTGGGGGGAATGCTTAAAGATACAAAAAAGGCAACTAACTCGCAATGAATTAGTTGCCTTAAATTTTATTATTTTAGGAATATCCCCACGTAGAAATGATGGGATTTCTGGAAATTGGTAACAACCCGATGGTAGGTTGTACAGGGGCTTGTGCTGTAGACGTAGCTCAGGCTTTGAGCAAGTAATTTAAGTTACTTTATATAGATAAGTTCCTGCAATCGTGAAGATTACAGTAGCTTATCTATTTATTATATTTGCAAACACGCTATTTATCAAAAAATAGTGGTAATATATAGTAACCATACATCCAATAATATTATTCCGGAAGAAGGGGAAGCCATGCATCTGATTATATATAGCTCACCTCTATGCAACTCCAAGCAGTTCCACTTCGAATATCAATGTCGAGTAAGCAGGAATAGAATCAAAAGATTTAATACCGTAACCCATTGCATAAGGTATATAGATAATCCATTTATCCCCAACGTGCATTTTCTGAAGTGCTACCTGCCACCCTTCTATTACATCACTAAGACGTAAGGCATCGGGACAAGTACGTTCATAAGAATTATCAAACACCCGACCATCAATCAGACTTCCTTTGTAATGCACGGTAACAATACTCCGCGCACCCGGAGAAATCGTACCTTCACCAGTTTCCAAAACTTTGTAATAAATTCCACACGGCAACGCAAAAACACCTTCCTGAAATGACAGCTTTTTCAGAAATCGTCGATTGGCCTCTTTGTATTCTTTCTTTTTCCCCATAAATAAATTGATTAAGAACTTGCAAAAATAATCAGAATAACAAAGGATTTAGCATAAAAACTGTATATTTGTTTGTTGAACTATAAAAAAACTCATCGCTATGGGACTAACAAAGACTACACGTAGCATTAGTACTACCGGACTACTCCTACTTATCATGATGACTGTGGGCCTATATTCATGCACACGTACTCAAAAAGACATCATTCCTTCTGCCGATTATGCACCGTATGTAAATGCGTATACGGGAGGAGTTATTTCACAGAATTCAACCATACGCATAGAGTTGACCCATGACCAACCCATGGTGGATCTGAACAGTGAGTTAAAAAACAATCCGTTCAGCTTTTCCCCTTCATTAAAAGGAAAAGCATACTGGGTAAGCAACAACACCATTGAGTTTGTGCCGGAAGAAGGAACATTGAAACCGGGAACGCTCTACGAAGGAACTTTCCAACTGGGAGACTTCATCGAAGTGGACAAAAAACTAAAAGAGTTCAACTTCTCATTCCGTGTGCAGGAACGTAACTTCACTTTGCAGTTGGAGTCGTTACCAATTACAGCTACCCAACCGGATGAAATAAATATTAAAGGAGAAATACGCTTCAGCGATGTAGTGAAAAAAGAGGAAGTGGAAAAGATGCTGACTGCCAGCGATGGCAAGAAGAGTTATCCGGTAGAAGTCACCGCGACAGACAACCTTACCCGGTATCAGTTCAACATCAGACAAATACCCAGAGAAGCTGATGATTACCCATTGACCATTACAGCCAATGGTAACCCAGCCGGCATTGACCGCAAACAAAGCGAAGAAGTGCTGATACCGGCTAAAGATTGCTTCCGTTTTATGTCTGCCGAACGCATTGAACAACCGGAAAACGGAATTGAGATTGTTTTCTCCGCTCCTTTATCCACTACCCAGGATTTAAAAGGACTGATTGAGATTCCGGAAGTCTCTTCATCTATCTTCCAAATCAGCGAGAACAGAGTCTTCATCTATTTCGAAGCAAACACACAGAACAAACTGACGTTGAATATCCATGAAGGAGTCAAAGACAGTCAAGGTAAAGCGCTGGGCACTTCACATACGATCTCGTTCAGTGAAGTTAGTCTGAAACCACAAGTAGAAATGTCTACCTCCGCCGCCATCCTGCCCGACTCGAAAAGTCTGATTATTCCTTTCAGGGCTGTCAACCTGTATGCTGTGGACTTGAGCGTGATTCGTATCTTCGAGAATAATGTATTGATGTTCATGCAAACCAATTCACTCGCCTCGACCAATGAACTACGCCGCTCGGGAAGACTGGTTTACAAGAAAACATTATGGCTTGCCAAAGATGCTTCCAAAGATATTCATCATTGGGGAGATTACTCAATAGACCTTGCCGGGTTGATTCATCAGGAGCCGGGTGCCATATACCGTGTCATACTTTCATTCCGTCAGGAATACTCCGCTTATCCTTGTGGAGGAAACGAGAATCAGGATATGAAATTCGCCGACAGTAACACATCCGACGGGTTGACCAAAGTAAGCGGAAGTGTCTTGTCTGAAGAAGATGAAGCCATCTGGAATACGCCCGAAGCTTACTATTATTACAACGGAGGAACAATGGACTGGAGCGTGTACCGATGGACGGAACGCGACAATCCATGCCATCCATCTTATTATATGAATTCAGACCGAATTGCTGCATGTAATGTGTTTGCTTCCAATCTGGGGATGATTGTAAAACGGAATTCACTGAACAAACTATGGATTGCCGTAAGCAATATTTTGGACACCAAACCGATAGGAAAAGCACAAGTAACAGCATATAACTTCCAGTTACAGCCCATAGGAAAGGGAGAGACCAATGGAGACGGGTTCGTTGAAATCACTCCGAAGGGCGTACCTTTCATTATCGTGGCAGAATCGGAAAAGCAAAAGGCGTATGTGCGTGTCGTAGACGGTGAAGAACAGTCCGTCAGCAGATTCGATGTAGGAGGAAAAGATATTCAAAAGGGATTGAAAGGATTCATATATGGCGAAAGAGGAGTATGGCGACCGGGAGACACATTGTACATTTCCTTTATATTGGAGGACCGCGAAAAGAGAATCCCCGACAAGCATCCCGTAGCACTGGAAATATACAATCCGAGAGGACAGTTCTACACCAAAATGATTTCAACGCAAGGAATGAACGGATTTTATACATTCGACGTTCCGACACAGGCTACAGATCCAACCGGGCTCTGGAATGCATATATTAAAGTAGGAGGAACCACCTTCCACAAAGGTCTGCGTATCGAAACCATAAAGCCCAACCGCTTGAAAATAAACCTGGCATTGCCGAAGATTCTTCAAGCTACGGACAAGGATGTCTACGCCCCACTCACTTCAACCTGGCTGACAGGAGCCACTGCCTCCAAATTGAAAGCTAAAATAGAAATGTCTTTATCTAAAGTGAATACACAGTTTAAGAATTACGGACAATATATCTTCAATAATCCGGCCACGAATTTCACAACTATCAAAACTGATATATTCGACGGTACACTGGATGCAGAAGGAAAAACCAGCGTCACACTGAAAGTTCCGACCGCAACCGAAGCACCGGGTATGTTGAATGCAACTTTCACCACCCGTGTATTCGAACCGGGAGGAGATGCCAGCATCTACACCCAAACAATCCCGTTCTCGCCATTTACATCTTACGTCGGTATCAACTTGAACCAACCGAAAGGCAAATATATTGAAACGGACAAAGATCACGTATTCGATATTGTGACTGTAAACACGCAGGGACAGTTAGTGAACCGTACTAATCTAGAATACAAAATATACCGCATCGGCTGGAGCTGGTGGTGGGAGAACAGCGGTGAATCTTTTGGCACTTACATCAACAACAGTTCCATCACACCTGTTGCCAGCGGCAACTTACAGACAAGAGGCGGGAAAGCATCCTTCAAGTTCCGCATCGATTATCCGTCATGGGGACGATATTTGGTTTACGTAAAAGACAAAGAGAGCGGACATGCCACTGGAGGAACCGTTTATATAGACTGGCCGGAATGGCGCGGACGTTCGAGCAAAACAGATCCCAGCGGTATCAAGATGCTTGCTTTCTCTCTGAACAAAGATTCGTATGAAATTGGAGAAACAGCCACAGCCATTATTCCTGCAGCAGCGGGAGGACGTGCACTGGTATCTATCGAAAACGGTTCGACAGTATTACGTCAGGAATGGATAGAAGTCTCCAACGGAGGAGATACGAAATATACATTCAAGATTACGCCGGAGATGACTCCGAACGTATATTTGCATATCAGTCTGTTACAGCCTCATGCGCAAACAGTCAACGACCTGCCTATCCGTATGTACGGTGTTGTTCCAGTATTTGTCACTAACAGTCAGACAGTATTGCAACCGCAGATACAGATGCCGGAAGTGTTACGCCCGGAAACCAACTTCAACGTGACCGTCAGCGAAAAGAGCGGTAAACCGATGACTTATACATTGGCGATTGTAGACGACGGTTTATTGGATCTTACCAACTTCAAGACCCCGGACCCATGGAATGATTTCTATTCACGCGAAGCGCTTGGCATCCAGACATGGGATATGTATGATAATGTATTGGGAGCTTCTGCCGGAAGCTACAGTTCGCTTTTCAGCACAGGTGGAGACGCCACACTGAAACCTGCCGATGCTAAAGCAAACCGTTTTAAACCGGTAGTCAAGTTTATAGGTCCTTTCTATCTGGGAAAAGGAAAGAGCCAGACGCATACATTGAAAATTCCGATGTACGTAGGTTCGGTACGTGCCATGGTGGTTGCCGGACAGGACGGTGCTTATGGCAATGCGGAAAAGACTGCCTTCGTACGAACTCCATTGATGATGTTGTCTACTTTGCCCCGTGTGCTTAGTATTCAGGAAGAAATTACCGTTCCGGTCAATATCTTTGCGATGGAGAATCAAGTAAAGAATGTGACCGTATCCCTTCAGGCATCCGGTGGAGGAGTACAGATTGTAGGAACTAACCAACAATCGCTCAAATTCACCCAACCGGGAGACCAGCTTGTCTTCTTTACCTTAAAAACAGGCAGCAAAACCGGAAAGGCTACGATCCACCTGACAGCAAATGGCAGCGGACAACAAACCAAAGAAACCATTGAAATAGACGTACGCAATCCGAATCCGGTAGTAACCCTGCGCAACAGTCAATGGATAGAAGCCGGACAAAGCAAAGAATTGTCATACAACCTAAGCAGTTCTTCCGCAAATAATCAGATCAAGCTGGAAGTATCCCGCATACCTTCGGTAGATATCAGCCGTCGGTTCGACTTCTTATACAATTATCAGCACCATTGCACGGAGCAGTTGACTTCCAAGGCTCTGCCTCTTCTGTTTGTCGCTCAATTCAAGACGATAGATAAGACGGAAGCCGAAAAGATAAAGACGAATGTACAGGAAGCTATCCGGCAGATTTATGGTCGTCAGCTCCCCAACGGCGGATTTGTATATTGGCCGGGGAATGCTGCTGCCGACGAATGGATTAGTTCTTATGCTGGAATGTTCCTGACGCTGGCACAAGAAAAAGGATATGCCGTTCATGCGAATGTACTGAACAAGTGGAAGCGCTTCCAACGTGCAGCCGCACAAAACTGGCGTATGCCACAGGAGGCAAGCGGTTGGCAGCAATGGCAGTCGGAATTGCAACAAGCCTTCCGTTTATATACCCTTGCATTGGCAGGAGTACCGGAATATGGAGCTATGAACCGAATGAAAGAACAGACCGGATTATCAATTCAGGCCAAATGGAGACTGGCAGCCGCATACGCACTGACCGGAAAGATGAAACCGGCTGAAGAACTTGTGTATAATGTAGAAACAACGGTGAACCCCTACTCTTCCATGAATCAGATTTACGGTTCTTCCGATCGTGACGAAGCAATGATTTTGGAAACACTCATCCTGATGAACCGGGAACGGGATGCTTTACAACAAGCAAAAGTCGTTTCTAAGAATCTGTCACAAGAAGATTGGTTCAGTACACAATCTACCGCTTTTGCTCTGATGGCAATGGGACGTCTGGCAGAAAAGCTGTCAGGCACACTGGATTTTGTGTGGTCATGGAACGATAAACAGCAACCTGCTGTAAAATCAGCCAAAGCTGTGTTTGAAAAAGAGATCGCTACCACTCCAAAATCCGGCACCGTTTCTGTGAAGAATCAAGGAAAAGGAGCACTTAGCGTAGACCTTATCACACGTACGCAGTTATTAAACGATACGTTACCGGCTATCAGCGATAACCTCCGCATGGATATAAGATATGCTAACCTGAACGGTACACCGCTCTCTGTCAATGACATCATACAGGGAACTGACTTTATGGCTATCACCTCAATATCCAATATCAGCGGTACTTCCGATTACACTAATCTGGCACTGACGCATATCATACCATCCGGTTGGGAAATATACAATGAAAGAATGGTTGCTCCCGAAACGGAAAACGCAGCAGCCGACGGCTCCGGTCAATCAGTCAGCAAGTACAGCTATCAGGATATACGTGATGACAGGGTGTTGACCTATTTCAATCTGCGCCGCGGTGAGACAAAGGTATTCACTGTCAGGTTACAAGCGACCTATGCCGGTAACTTTATTCTCCCTGCCGTTCAATGTGAAGCAATGTATGATGTAAACGTACAGGCACGAAGCAAAGCAGGAAGAACCACTGTCAGTCGATAATATTTGGCACGGATTACACGGATTACGCGGTTTAAGTGAACGAGTAGAACCGTGTAATCCGTGCCTAATTATTTCGTACCTTATTATTTCTTACTTAATCATTTGTCACAAAGATATGTCTCTTAGCTTTTAATATTTAAATGAATCCTATAAAATTCTTCAAACGATTATCTGTCACTAAAAAAGTAATGACTATAAGCATTACTCTTTTGATAATAGGATACATCTTTTGCCTTCCCCGGCAACTGTTTCATGTACCCTACTCCACCGTCGTGACTGATCGAAATGAAGAATTATTGGGAGCACGTATCGCATCGGACGGTCAATGGCGGTTTCCTCCCCGAAAGACAACACCCGAAAAAATCAAGCAATGCCTCATTACCTTTGAAGACAAACACTTTTATCACCACTGGGGAGTTAATCCGTTAGCTACCGGAAGGGCACTCTATCAAAATTTAAAGAACAAACGTGTCGTAAGCGGAGGAAGTACTCTTACCATGCAAACCATTCGTCTCGCCCGGAACAAGCCCAGAACTCTCGGAGAGAAAGTCGTTGAAATGATATGGGCTACCCGTCTGGAATTTCGGGCTTCTAAAGAGGAAATCTTATCCATGTATGTCTCTCATGCGCCATTCGGAGGAAATGTTGTAGGATTGGATGCTGCTGCCTGGCGTTACTTCGGTCATTCTGCCGAAGATTTATCATGGGCGGAATCGGCTGTGCTGGCTGTCCTGCCCAATGCCCCTGCCATGATTCATCTATCCAAAGGACGGAAGACACTGCTTTCCAAACGCAACCGTCTATTAAAGCAACTTCTTGAAGAAGAGATTATCGATGCGTCTACCTACGAATTAGCTGTCAGCGAACCGTTACCCGACGAACCGCATCCGCTTCCTCAAATAGCTCCCCACCTAGTCAGTCGTTTCTATCAGGAAAGAAACGGGCTATATACCCGTTCAACCATAGACAGAGGAATACAAAGCCACATAGAGAGTTTGGCAGAACGGTGGAGCAACGAGTTTAATCGAAGTGATATCCGCAACCTGGCAATTCTGGTTATCGACATTCCCACCAATCAAGTAGTAGCATACTGCGGAAATGTACATTTCGACCGTAAACAAGGAGGAAGCCAAGTAGATGTGATCCAAGCTCCCAGAAGTACAGGTAGTATTTTAAAGCCCTTTCTCTACAATGCCATGCTACAGGAAGGAAGTTTACTGCCGAAAATGCTGTTGCCGGATGTACCGGTTAATATCAACGGATTTACTCCTCAAAACTTCAGTATGCAGTTTGAAGGAGCAGTCCCCGCTTCCGAAGCCCTTGCCCGTTCGTTGAATATCCCGGCTGTAACCATGTTACAAAGATATGGAGTACCCAAGTTTCACCATTTGTTGCAACAGATGGAATTCAAGACCATCAATCGGACAGCCTCTCATTATGGTTTGTCACTAATTTTAGGAGGTGCAGAAGCAACATTATGGGATGTAACGAATGCCTATGCACAAATGGGACGAAGCCTTTCCAGCAGCCCCTCCCCGACCGTATCTCAAGGAAAGGAAGCACAGATACTACTGGAAACAGAAAATACAGAGCAAATAAACAATGATACGAAGCAAACAAGCCGTAATCATAAAAGCAATCATAACAAGCAGGAAAAACGAGAACAAAGTAACTCCAGTCCTCTCTCCGTAGAAGAGGATTCGGAAGAAACCACTTCGGCTAAAACAGGAGCAGCTTGGCTCACCCTCTCCGCCTTAACAGAAGTCAACCGTCCCGAAGAGATTGACTGGAAATCAATTCCATCCATGCAAACTATCGCATGGAAAACCGGAACCAGCTACGGATTCCGTGATGCGTGGGCAGTGGGGGTGACTCCACGCTATACAGTAGGCGTATGGGTAGGCAATGCAACCGGAGAAGGAAAGCCCGGATTGGTTGGTGCACAAACAGCCGGTCCTGTATTATTCGATATATTCAGTTACCTCCCTTCTTCACCGTGGTTCGAACGTCCCACAGGCGTTTTCGTTGATGCAGAAATATGCCGCCAGTCCGGTCATCTGAAAGGACGTTTCTGTGAAGAAACTGATACCGTATTGATTCTTCCTGCCGGATTACGGACAGAGGCTTGTCCTTACCATCATCTCGTCACTCTATCTGCTGACGAAAGCCACCGCATCTATGAAAACTGTGCAAATACCGAACCTACCATTCAGAAATCATGGTTTGCCCTGCCACCTGTATGGGAATGGTACTATAAGCAGCACCATCCGGAATACAAACCACTGCCACCTTTCAAAGCCGGCTGTGGAGAAGATTCTTTCCAATCCATGCAGTTCATCTACCCTCCGATGAACGCCCATATCAAGTTGCCCAAACAATTGGACGGCAGTAAAGGGTTTCTCACGGTCGAACTGGCACACAGCAACCCCAATGCGACTATCTTTTGGCATCTTGACGACACTTATCAGACACAGACGCAGGATTTCCACAAAATTTCCCTGCAACCCGCTCCCGGCAAACATTCCCTGACGGCAGTAGACGGAGAAGGCAACACAGTTTCCACTACTTTCTTCATCGAATAAACATCTTATTTTATTATCTTTGCCGCATGAAACAGCCATTAAAAGAAAACGGAGGACTACCGGCATCCATCCTCTGGACACTTGCTATTGTGGCAGGTGTCTCGGTAGCCAACATCTATTATATCCAACCTCTATTAAATATGATACGCCATGAACTTGGCATATCAGAGTTCAGAACTAACCTGATTGCCATGGTCACGCAAATAGGCTATGCGGCAGGACTGTTGTTCATCACCCCCTTAGGCGACTTATATCAACGAAAGAAAATCATCCTTGTCAATTTCACCGTCCTGATCTTCTCCCTCTTGACGATTGCCCTGACACACAGCTTCCATCTGATACTCATCGCTTCATTCCTCACGGGAGTCTGTTCCATGATTCCACAGATATTCATTCCCATAGCCGCCCAGTTTTCCCGTCCGGAACATAAAGGCAGAAACGTAGGAATTGTCTTATCAGGACTATTGACCGGTATTCTGGCTTCACGTGTCGTCAGCGGATTTATCGGTGAACTGATTGGCTGGCGGGAAATGTATCACATTGCTGCAGGCATGATGTTTATCTGCGCGATTGTTGTATTAAAAGTCCTTCCCGATATTCAAACCAACTTCCAAGGAAAATATAGCGACCTGATGAAATCTCTGTTAGCCTTAGTGAAAGAATATCCGCAACTACGCATTTATTCGATTCGGGCGGCACTGAATTTCGGTTCCCTCCTTGCCATGTGGTCCTGTCTGGCTTTTAAAATGGGACAAGCTCCGTTCTTCGCCAACAGCGATGTAATCGGTATGCTGGGACTTTGCGGAGTAGCCGGTGCACTGACTGCTTCTTTTGTCGGAAGATACGTAAAACGGGTAGGCGTACGCCGCTTCAACTTTATCGGCTGCGGTTTGATTCTCTTTGCATGGTTGTTGTTCTTCGTCGGTGAAAACACCTTTGTCGGTATCATCGCCGGTATCATCATCATTGACATAGGAATGCAATGTATTCAGCTAAGTAACCAGACAAGTATCTTCGAACTAAATCCGCGTGCTTCGAACCGTATTAATACAGTTTTCATGACTACTTACTTTATCGGTGGTTCTATGGGAACATTTCTGGCAGGCAGCTTTTGGCAACTGTATGGCTGGCACGGAGTTATCAGTACCGGAGTTGTTTTAACCGGGATTTCTTTATTAATTACGATTTTCTACAAGAAATGAGTCAACAAAACGAACACTCAAACCGTTTATTATAAAAAAAACGCCAATGAAATACGGAGTTAACAGACAAATCTTACTTATCACAGCCGGTGCCGTCTGGATTATAGCCGGTGCCAATATTCTGCGAATAGGAATTGTGACCTGGTTAAACACTTCCCAAGATTGGATGTTCAAAATAGGAGAAGCCACCGTGGTTTTCTTATTATTCTTCGTATTGGTTTTCAGAAGGCTCTACTATAAACATACCCAGCGAATCGAGCAAAAGAAAGAACGCCGGAATTGTCCGTTCTCCTTTTTCGATGTGAAAAGCTGGATTACAATGATATTCATGATTTCCCTGGGAATCACCATCCGTAGCTTCCACCTCCTGCCCGAAACGTTCATTTCTGTTTTCTATACCGGATTATCCATCGCCCTCATCCTGACAGGGGTGCTTTTCATCCGTTACTGGTGGATCAGGCGCAAGACTTTTGCCAGTTGAGCCGTCTCCTACATATTCCAATCAAATATAAACATCTAATAATTTTTATTACCTGATGTTTTGAAGCAAAAGATTTCATTCTTTTTTGTTGTATCTTTGCGCGGCTATCAACAAACAGTAGCCGGAAAATAAATAAAAGGTTATAAGAATCAAGATGAAGAAAGCCCCCTCTCCCCTCATATCGTTGATACCGATTGTTGTACTGGTGTTATTATTGTTTGCCACTATCCGTACCTTTGGCAGTGATGCCCTAAGCGGCGGAAGTCAAGTGTCATTGCTTACCACTACAGCCATTTGTATCCTGATTGGTATGGCGTTTTATAAGATTCCCTGGAAAGATTACGAGCTCGCCATCACCAACAATATTGCCGGAGTGGCAACAGCCATCATCATTCTGTTGATAATCGGTGCGTTGAGTGGCATTTGGATGATTAGCGGAGTAGTGCCGACCTTAATCTATTACGGGATGCAAATTATCCATCCCAGTTTCTTCCTGGCATCGACCTGCATCATCTGCGCGTTGATTTCTGTAATGACCGGAAGTTCGTGGACCACTATTGCCACTATCGGTATTGCATTGATGGGTATCGGAAAGGCGCAAGGCTTTGAAGATGGATGGATTGCCGGAGCTATCATTTCGGGGGCATACTTCGGGGATAAAATATCTCCTTTATCCGAAACCACTATCCTGGCGTCTTCCATCACAGACACTCCCCTGTTCCGTCACATCCGTTATATGATGATTACTACGGTACCGTCTCTTATCATCACGCTGATTATTTTCACAGTGGCAGGACTTTCCCACGATGCCAGCAATACACAACATATTGCGGAGGTGGCAACCGCTTTGAACGAAAAGTTTCATATCACTCCGTGGTTGTTAATAGTCCCTGTTGTAACCGGAATACTGATAGCACGGAAAGTACCCTCTATCGTTACGCTGTTCCTATCCACTCTGCTGGCTGGTGTCTTTGCTTTGATATTTCAGCCGGAGTTGTTGCAAGAGATTTCCGGAGTTGCCGTTTCCGGATTCGATTCTTTGTTCAAAGGACTGATGATGACCGTCTATGGAGCGACAAATTTACATACAGACAATGCCGTTCTGACAGATTTAATCGCCACACGTGGTATGGCGGGAATGATGAATACGATTTGGCTGATTCTGTGCGCCATGTGTTTTGGCGGGGCAATGACAGCAAGCGGTATGCTGGGAAGTATCACTTCCATCTTCGTCCGCTTCATGAAGAAAACAGTCAGCGTGGTTGGAGCGACAGTCTGCTCCGGCCTGTTTCTTAATCTGACAACTGCCGACCAATACATCAGTATCATTCTGACGGGAAATATGTTTCGTGATATTTATGCCAAGAAAGGGTATGAAAGTTGCTTACTAAGCCGTACGACGGAAGATGCAGTAACCGTTACATCCGTATTGATTCCATGGAATAGTTGCGGAATGACACAAGCTACTATCTTGAGTGTACCCACACTTGTGTATCTACCTTATTGTTTTTTCAACATTATCAGCCCCTTAATGAGTATCACTGTGGCAGCCATCGGATATAAAATTGCAAGACGTTCGTGAACAATCTGGCATACACTTTGTTTTTGCAATAAACGAACAACGTATTAAACCTAAACAAAAAAAAGTTATGAAAAAGTTTATTGCATTAGTAGCATTAGTATTAGTAAGTGCAAGCACAATGATGTATGCACAAGAAAGTAACGCAGCAGCACGCCGCGCAGAAAGAAAAGCTCAAAGAGATGCAGAAAGAGCAAAACTCCGTGCCGAAGAAGAGGTGCAGGACATGGCAGCCTATCAACAAGCTGTACAGGCTTTGAAGAACAAGCAATTTGTATTGGAAGCTAATCAAGTTGTCTTCCGCAACGGTATGAGTGCTTTTGTTACTTCAAACACCAACTTCGTCTTGATGAACGGCAACAGAGCTACCGTACAGACTGCTTTCAACACTCCTTACCCAGGTCCTAACGGAATCGGTGGTGTTACAGTAGATGGTAATTCTTCGGATATGAAGATGAATATCGACAAAAAAGGAAATGTGAACTGCTCATTCAGCGTTCAGGGTATCGGCATCTCCGCTCAAGTATTTATCAATATGAGCAGCGGAAACAATACTGCTTCGGTTAGCATCAGCCCGAACTTCAGCAACAATAACCTGACATTGAACGGAAATATCGTTCCGCTTGACCAGTCAAATATCTTCAAAGGACGTTCCTGGTAATCCGGATACAAGAATCTTATCATAACTCCGCTACAAATCGCGCAAAATGCGTACATTTGTAGCGGAGTTTTTTTATTCATCGTTGCTTATGAGAGAATTTATCATCGCAGACAATCAGGATATCAGTAAGGCAGGAATGATGTTCCTGCTAAGTAAACAAAAGGAAGTGTCCCTCCTTTTAGAAGCTGATAACAAGGCTGAACTGATTCAGCAGCTACGATTGCATCCGCAAGCGGTGATTGTATTGGATTATACACTGTTCAATTTTGCCGGGGCGGATGAATTGATTGTCTTGCAGGAAAGATTCAAGGAAGCCGACTGGATTCTATTCTCTGACGAACTTAGCCTGAACTTTCTCCGCCAGGTACTGTTCAGCAGTATGGCTTTCGGGGTAGTGATGAAAGATAACTCGAAAGAAGAAATCATGACTGCCATTCAATGTGCCACCCGCAAACAACGGTATATTTGCAATCATGTCAGCAATCTGTTGCTTTCGGGCGCTTCTTCTCCGCTGGCTGCCTCAAGCGTAGACGATCATCTGCTGACACAAACGGAGAAGAATATCCTAAAAGAAATTGCATTGGGAAAAACGACGAAAGAGATTGCAGCAGAGAAAAATCTTAGTTTCCATACGATAAACAGTCATCGTAAGAATATCTTTCGCAAATTGGGAGTAAATAATGTACATGAAGCTACTAAATATGCGATGAGGGCTGGGATTGTGGATTTAGCGGAATACTACATCTGAGATGCCGCCTTATAAGAACTACCCTACACATCCTATTAGCACAAACTAGTGAACAATGCCTTTCTCTATTCTATTTCAATCCATTCTGTTTCAGAAGTTGTTCTATTTCCTTTTCTGATATAGACGCTCTATCTGCTTTATCATAAATATAGAGAAGATTCAAAACTGCATCTTGTTGAGAAACGACTAAAGTAAATGTTATAACCCTTGCTCCTCCACTTTTACCTTTTCCTTTTGAAGTTATTTTCATACGAACTTTGCGCAGTCCATGTCCCAAGTCCGTTCCTAGCAGAGGATTCTGTTCTAAATCATCAATCAATGAAACAAAATCCTCCTTAAAAGAGGAATAGTGTTTCGCCAGCCTTTTAGCCTCCCGCTGAAATGTCGGCTTAACTATAATTTCATAATTCATTAATGAACTCTCTTGCAGTCTTTACCTCCAACTTACCTTCCATTGAAAGTTTTACCTCTTTCAGTCCGGCGTCAATCCCTGCTAGAACTTCTTCTTTCGTGATTTCTTCCTCTTCTTTTTCAGCTTCCATTTTTTTCAGTCGTTTCAAATAGTTCTTCACTCGATTGAGCATCTCTTTGTCATTCAAACTCAGGAGTTCCTCCACCAAGTCCATTTTCAGACTTTTCAATTCCATCGTTGTCATAAGCAATCCTCCTTTATTTATATTCTACGAAACAAAAGTAGTGAAAAATCTCCTGATAATCCAATCTTCACCAATCAAAATAAACTATTTAACAGATGATTTCACCGCTCCCCACACAAACTTTTACTTCTTCATCATAAATCACCCCAAACTGTCCCGGAGCAATGCCTTGCAACTTTTCGGACGACAAGATGTGAAACTGCTTCTCCCCTTCCTGTATCAGTTTTCCTTTTGTAAATTCGGGAGTGTGACGAATCTTGAAAGTAATGTCTACCTCCTTCTCCTGACCTTTCCAAGGATTATCAGTAATGAAATGGAAATCATGCATCCTGAATTCATTACCGTATTGTGTCTCTACACCGTAGCCACGAGATACGTAGATAGTATTTTCCTCAATATCCTTCTTGACTACAAACCAAGGACCACCACTCAATCCGAGCCCTTTCCGCTGACCAATTGTGTGGAACCAATAACCGCGATGTGTACCCACTTTCTTTCCGGTTTCCAGTTCAACAATCGCCCCTTCCTTTTCTCCTAAAAAACGACGAACGAAATCATTGTAGTTTATCTTTCCAAGAAAACAAATCCCCTGACTGTCTTTCCTTTTGGCACTAGGCAATCCGGCACGATTTGCAATCTCACGTACCTCCTGCTTCATCAACCCTCCAATGGGAAACATGAGCTTGGAAACTTGCAGGTAATCAATCTGGGCGAGAAAGTCTGTCTGATCTTTCACGGGATCTTTTGCTGTGCCCAGCCAAGTTTTACCATCACATTGCAAGGTGGTGGCATAGTGACCGGTTGCCGTAAAGTCGAAATCTTTCCCGACACGCTGTTCAAAGCAGCCGAATTTGATAAGCTTATTACACATCACGTCCGGATTCGGTGTCAATCCCTGCCGAATTTTATCAATGGCATACGCCGCCACATTCTCCCAATACTCCTGATGCAGGTCCACCACTTCCAAAGACAGACCGTATTTACGTGCCGTAGCAGTAGATAATTCAATATCCTCCTCTGCCGAACAGTCCATATATTCCGCTCCGTCCATACCTATCTTAATGTAAAAAAGAGTAGGCTTATATCCTTGCTCACAAAGGAGGTGTACGACAACCGAACTGTCGACACCTCCTGATAATAATGCAGCTATCTCCATGAATAAAAATCCGTCTATTAATAACTTTCTATATTTTAGCTAATACCTATCGAAAACTTTGATGTCACAAAGATAAGGCAAGATTCTCTAACACCCAATCACACATTGAAGGCATTTTTATACCATAAATGTGGTAGATAAGCAAAGTATTTCCTACATTTGCACAGTAAAAAGCTTTTTATGATGACGAAATTAAGAAAGATAATCCTCATACCTGCCCTGATCTTCGTATCTATCAGTGGTTTCTTCTCCTGTGGTGTCGACCGCTGGCCGGAGTATGCCCATCAAACTGCACTGGATACATGGATGTACGACATCATGCAACAGAACTATCTGTGGTATCAAGATCTACCTTCCTACGATGATGTGAATCTGTTTCTGGAACCTGCCTCGTTCTTATCTAAAGTGAAATCAAAAAAAGACAGCTACTCGTTTGTAGATTCTGTGATGGAGGCTCCGCTGCCTACTTATGGATTCGACTATTCACTAGTTCGCAACCCGGACATCGATACTGCCTACAACGCATTGATTACTTATGTAATTCCTGGTTCGCCAGCTGCTGCCGTACTAAAGCGAGGCGACTGGATTGTAAAAGTAGATACATCATATATCAGCAAGAAATATGAGGCTCAACTACTGCAAGGCACAGGACCTCTGGAAATAACTTTGGGAAAATATCAAAAAGTACCACCTACAGAGCCGCCAGTAGAAGGCGAGGAAGAAGAAGATATTTACCGAGTTGTACCGGTAGGCGACCCAGTAGAAATGGGAGCAGCCGTATCATTGGTAGACAACCCTATTCACTGCAAGAAAATATTAACGTTGACTGATGGAAGTGAAGTCGGTTACCTAATGTACAACAGCTTTACAGCAGGTACTAAAGACAATCCGGAAAAATACAACACCGAATTACGTGAATGGTCGGATGAGCTTGCCCAAAAGAATATCCATCAAGTGATACTCGACCTACGATATAACAAAGGAGGAAGCATTGAATGTACGCAACTATTAAGCACTATTCTTGTGTCTTCTTTTTACCTTGACCAAACAATGGCATTCTTGGAATATAATGATAAGAATACAGCAAAAGATGCAACTCTGATCTTTAATTCTGATTTATTAGGCACCTCCGGTGGCAAGAACCTGGATTTAACGACTCTTATCGTTTTGATTAGTGGAGAAACGGCAGGAGCTCCGGAAATGTTGATGCATAGCTTGAACGGAAAAATCCAACAGTTAATAGCTATCGGCAGTTCAACCAAAGGACAAAATGTAGCTACGGAACAATTTATCAATGAAGAATTTTTGTGGTCTATCAATCCGGCTGTATGCACTATCTATAATTCAGAACATGACACTTATGGTGGATTCAAACCGACATACGCAGTCAATGCTTCAACCGATTACTTAACTTTCCTACCTTTCGGTGATGAAAAAGAGACTTTGTTGAGTGTAGCTCTCGGGGTATTGAACAAAACTTATCCACCAAAGGACGAGGAAACCGAAGAGACGACAAAAGCGCAATTCAAGATAGAGAAAAGCGTAATAAGTCCGGCAAGTAGGCGTTTTAGTAGTAACGGATTACGATTAAAATAAGAAAGGATGAAAAAAATAGCTATTTTATTGCTGGCAATACTGACATTCAGTTGTTCGGACGATGACGAAAAGGGCACAGAAGAGGATAAAGGGCAATGGGCTATGATTTTCAATGAAACCGTCAAAAGCGATTCAAATCCTGTAGATAGAACAGAGAAGTTTATGTTCGATGGCGAGCGCCTGATTCAACATATTATAAAACAACGTTATTTCGAAGAAGAAATCAATAACGAAGTAAACTTGAGCTACTCTGATAATCAGGTAACAGTTACCACTGACTACCTCACTTTAGTATATACATTAAATAGCGAAGGCTATGCCAGTCAATGTGTATACAGTTTGTCTTCACAAAATCGTATTTATCAATTTTCTTACTCTGCAGAAGGATACTTAACCGGAATTGTCGAGAATATTGACGATACAGAATATTCATCAACATCACTTACATACGAGAACGGAGATATAACCTCTATCAGTTCCAAGATGAACGGCCTTGAAAATAAGTTCATTTATGAACCGGGAGAAGAAAGTTCTACATACCATCTGCCCTGCCTCGGTTTATTGGAGATACATCCTCTGACATTCCATATTGAAGCTCTTTACGCAGGGTTATTGGGTAAGGACCCGCGCCATTTCACCATACGCAGTTGTCCTGCAGGAAGTAACGACGAAAAGACAGTCTATTCGTATGGGTTTGATAAAAAAGGAAATCCATCCAGGATGATTTGTCAGACGACCTACGCCGGAGGACAGGCCAGCTATTATCCATACACACGCAACATTTCGGTTTCTTTTGAATAATCTTTCATTCCGAACATCGAATTCTCTTTTAAAGTAGCATAATCACTCTATTTCTGTCAAGAGCAGAATTATAGATTCTTAACCTATAAAGGTACTTTTCATGCCTCAACTTTGTTTATTCCGAAACAAAGGCTCTGATTTTACCTAACAAAGGCTCTAACTTCTCCTAACGCAGCGTTTAATGAGTCGTAATGCACCGTCTAATTTTTATAAAGCTGCGGTATAAAACACGTTAATCTCTGGTTTCATCCCTTTTATAAACCGGGATAAAGCTCACGACTCCCAAGGATACAACAAAAAAGGAGAAAGCTTCCGCTCCCTCCTTCTATCGTAGTTTAACCTCAATCTATTTTATGATTCTGTACCAAAGATACAACATTGAAAAGCCAAAGTCAAGTATTCCCGGTTTTATTTCTTGAAAAATTTATCGAAGAACAGAATCTGATAATCAATGGAGTTATTCCAATACTGCCCTGTATGTCCTCCCGGGCGGGTAATAAAATCATGATCGATCTTTCTTTCCAACAGGCGGTTATGCAAATCCTTGTTCACATTCAGGAAGAAATCATCTTCTCCACAATCGACAATGATAGCCAAATCGCCATTCTCTATCTTATCAATCTGATTGATAACGGTGTGATTATCCCATACCGCTTTATTCGATTCATATTCTCCCAACTGTTTAGCCATGTCCCAGTTTTTCGGGAACGGGCGAATATCCATCCCTCCGCTTGTACTTCCACTGGCACCAAACGTATCTTTATGACGGATTGCATTCCACATCGCTCCGTGTCCACCCATACTCAATCCGGTGATGGCGCGTCCCTTACGGTCGGCAATCGTCTTGTAATGTTCGTCGATATACTTCACCAGTTCCGACGAAATAAAAGTTTCATAGCGGAAAGACGGATTGACCGGACTATCCCAGTACCAACTGGTCTTTCCGTCCGGACAAACGAATATGATTCCTTTTTCGTCCGCAATTTGGGGAAGATTCGGTTTAATATCAATCCATGTTTTAGCATTTCCACCATAACCGTGCAACAAATAAATAGTAGGACAAGCCACCGCTTTCTTTCCTGATGCAGCATCCGGCGTAACAACGACCACTTGCACTTCCTTATTCATGGAAGGACTTTTAATTAACAAGGTATCTACTTTGGCAGCAAAAGAGGGAGCTACCCAAATTAAAAGAAGAGCAATTAATAGATTTTTTTTCTTTTCCATTGTGTGTTATAAATAGTTAGATATAATTATTCCTCTGGTTCTGCAGCAGGATTAAATTTAGCAACCGGCATTTCAAAGTTTTTATGACACTGTTTACAGGTATAGTTCCAGTGGTTGTCTCCCGGAGGAATGACCATTAATGCAGAAATGATAGCAGCCCCCATAGCACGCCAACGCTTTTCTTTTCTCAAAACCAACTGGATGTCCGATGAACCGCAGTACGGACAAAGCGTTAACTCTTCCGGCCAACTATCGTTATCCTTCAACACTTGGACAGCATTCTCGTAGTCTTCGTCTGCCACCAATATATCCACCCCTGCTATACTACTTACGCAACTTTTATACAAAGTAGAGAAATTCTCATTGTGCAGAATAGACTCGATGCCTTCATTCTCCAATGCTCCCTGAAGGATATGTGCCTTCATCGCATCATTACAAGTTATCAATTTTACAGTCTTCATAAGGAATCTGTTTTAATATGTCCCACAAAAATAAGATATAAAAATGAAATGTGAAACAAAACCCGACTAACTTTATCAGCAGGTAAAACGAACCAAATCAGAAGTGATTCTTTTTTTATTCACGGAAGGTATCATTATTTAATACTTTTTTCGTACTTTCGCACCGACAATTGGCAATCACATGAAAAAACTATTGACACTGCTACTATTTTCTAACATCCTGTTTTCCCTGTTACAGGCACAACCTGTACATCAAATAAAGGGAACGGTGATTGAGAAAAACAGCCGTCAGCCATTAGAATTCATTAACGTAATGGTTCTTGGGCTGAATAAAGGTGGTGTCACCAATGCGGAAGGTCATTTCACCATCGAACAAGTGCCTCCCGGCATCTACCGTCTGCAAGCGACAGCCATCGGCTACAAGAGTGTCACTACTCCCGAATATATCTTATCTACCAAAGATCTGAACATTTCGATAGAAATGGAAGAGAACCTGACCGAACTCGCAGGAGTAACCGTCACCGCTTCTCCTTTCCGGCGCGACTTGGAAAGTCCGGTCAGCCTGCGCATCATCGGATTGCAGGAAATAGAAAAGAGTCCGGGAGCCAATCGAGACATTTCGCGTATTGTTCAGTCTTATCCGGGAGTTGCCTTCTCTCCTATCGGCTACCGCAATGACTTGATTGTACGCGGTGGTTCTCCTTCTGAAAACCGTTTCTATCTGGACGGAGTGGAAATACCCAATATCAATCACTTCAGCACGCAAGGAGCATCCGGCGGTCCGGTGGGAATCCTTAATGCCGACCTGATACGTGAAGTAAATTTCTATACCGGTGCTTTTCCCACTGATAGAGGGAACGCACTTAGCTCCGTGCTTGATTTCAAATTGCGCGACGGAGACATGGAGCATAACTCACTAAAAGCTACCCTTGGAGCATCCGAAGTCTCTTTGGCCTCCAATGGGCATATTGGAAAAAAGACCTCGTATCTAGTATCCGTGCGTCAATCTTATCTGCAATTCCTGTTTGATATGCTCGACCTGCCTTTCCTGCCGACTTTCACCGATGCGCAATTCAAATTGAAAACCCGGTTCAACGAACAGAACGAATTGACGGTATTGGGGCTTGGAGGAATCGACAATATGCGATTGAACACGAAAGCAGATAGCGAGGACAATGAATATATCCTTAGTTACCTGCCAAAAATCAAGCAGGAAACGTTTACCTTAGGTGCTGTATATCGTCACTATGCAGGGCCGCATGTGCAATCGGTGGTAGTCAGTCACAGTTATCTGAACAACCGCAACACCAAATACCGTCAGAATGATGAAAGTATTCCGGAGAATCTGATGCTCCGCCTCCGTTCTACCGAACAAGAGACAAAATTCCGTTTCGAAAACAATTCTTCTTTCCGCAACTGGAAGGTCAACCTCGGATTGAACCTGGATTACAGCCAATATACCAACACCACCTTTCAAAAGGCATATACCAATCAGGCACAAACGTTTGATTACCATACTTATTTGGGGATGATGCGCTGGGGACTTTTCGGCACTATCAGCTACTCTTCGATGGACGAACGCTTCACTGCTTCTTTGGGATTGAGAGCGGATGCCAACAATTATTCATCGGCGATGAAATCACTCTCCGACCAGCTTTCACCGCGCATATCGCTTTCCTATCAACTTGCCGATCACTGGTTTTTAAGCGGAAATGCAGGACTTTATTACCAGTTGCCTCCTTACACGGCTCTCGGTTTTAAGGATAATAACGGAACGTATGTCAACAAATACAATCTCCGCTATATGAAAGTCAGCCAGGAAAGCTTGGGTATCAGTTGGCGCAAAGGAGATACTTTCGAAGTTTCCGTGGAAGGATTCTACAAAGATTATGATAAAATTCCGCTCTCCGTTGTAGATGGCATTCCTCTTACCTGCAAAGGGAATGACTACGGGGTGATTGGCAACGAATTGCTGACTTCTACCGCTCAAGGACGTTCGTATGGCGCGGAGATTCTGGTAAAGTGGCTGATCGCCAAGAAACTGAATCTGGCTTCCTCCTTCACCATCTTTAAAAGTGAATACCGCAACGACAAAGAAAGCGAATACATCGCATCCGCATGGGACAACCGATATATTTTCAATTTACGGGGAACTTACAATCTGCCCCACCAATGGAGTGTTGGCATGAAAGTCAGTTACATCGGCGGTGCTCCTTACACCCCTTATGATGAAGAAAAGTCATCTTTGGTATCCGCTTGGGATGCACAAGGCAAAGCATATTACGACTATTCAAAATATAATAAGGAACGTCTTCCGGCCTTTGCACAGGTAGACCTCCGCATCGACAAGACATTTTATCTGAAACATTGCATGCTGGGATTCTATCTTGATTTGCAGAATATCACGGCCAGCAAACTGAAACAGCAGGATGTGCTGATGAGCACCGGCATCATCGAAAATCCGGCAGCTCCTGCCAACAGCCAACACTATAAAATGAAACGCCTCAAACAATCGAGCGGGACTTTGCTCCCCACATTAGGAATAACATTTGAGTATTAATTTATGCATAGAACATTAAACTAGAAAAAGAGTATGAAAAGAGAAATCGCTATGATTGCCTTCGTATTATTAGGCATGGGAATGACAGCTTCTGCACAATTCGGCAAGAAGATTAATTTAGGAAAAGCCTTACAAGCAGGTAAAGATGTAGTATCAGCCGTTACATTATCTGATGCGGACATTGCTAATATGAGTAAGGAATATATGGCATGGATGGACACTCATAATCCATTGACAAAACCTGATACTGAATATGGCAAACGTCTGGAGAAACTGACGGGACATATCAAAGAAGTGGACGGACTGAAACTTAACTTTGGCGTATATGAAGTAATAGACGTAAACGCCTTTGCCTGCGGTGACGGTAGTGTACGTATCTGCGCCGGTTTGATGGATGTTATGACGGACGAAGAAGTAATGGCAGTGGTAGGTCATGAAATCGGTCATGTGGTTCACACAGATTCCAAAGACGCTATGAAAAATGCCTACCTACGTTCAGCTGTGAAAAACGCGGCAGGTGCAGCCAACGACAAAGTAGCCAAACTGACAGACTCCGAACTGGGAGCCATGGCAGAAGCTCTTGCCGGTGCACAATTCTCACAAAAGCAAGAAAATGAAGCCGATGATTATGGTGTTGAATTCTGCGTAAAAAACGGCATCGACCCTTATGCAATGGCAAATGCCTTGAGTAAATTGGCAGAACTTGCAAAAGATGCTCCTAAAGCATCCTATGCACAAAGAATGTTCTCTTCACATCCGGACACTCAAAAACGCATTGAACGTACAAAAGCCAAAGCAGACAGCTACGCTAAGAAGTAAAGAGTTTATCTAATATATAAGGAAGAGTTCAAAACTTCCTGTTGATTTTTATTAAGGCACGGATTACACGGATTAACACAGTTCTTATTTAATTGAAACTGTGAAATCAGCGTAATCCGTGCCTCAATTATATTATTATGATTACACAAAAAAGACAACACGATTATTAAATTTTCATTAATATATTACACATATTTGCATAGTGTCCCGATTTCTTGTAATTTCGACCCTATAACCATTTAAATCCATTTATGGAATTTCTTATCATACTTTTCTTACTTATACTGAATGGCATTTTTGCCATGTATGAAATTGCGTTGGTATCATCCAGCAAAGCACGTCTTGAAACACTTGTCGCAAAAGGTAACAAATCAGCCCGAGGAGTTTTAAAACAATTGGAAGAACCGGAAAAGTTCTTGTCTACCATTCAGATTGGTATCACGCTGATCGGTATCGTATCCGGTGCGTATGGTGGTGTGGCTATTGCCGACGACCTCGTTCCTTTCTTTTCCCTCATTCCGGGCGCAGAAGCTTATGCACGCAACCTGGCAATGATTACTACCGTAGCAATCATTACCTATCTTTCTCTGATTATCGGAGAGCTAGTACCCAAATCTATCGCTCTTAGTAATCCGGAGCGATACGCCACTTTGTTCAGCCCGGTCATGATTCTGCTGACGAAGGTTTCTTATCCTTTTGTGTGGTTGCTAAGCGTCTCTACCCGGTTACTGAACAAACTTATCGGTCTGAAAAGCGAAGAACGCCCCATGACACAAGAGGAAATCAAAATGATCCTGCATCAAAGTTCGGAGCAGGGTGTGATTGACAAAGAGGAAACGGAAATGATACGCGACGTATTCCGTTTCTCTGATAAACGCGCCAACGAACTGATGACACATCGCAGAGATCTTATTATCCTTCATCCCGATGATACACAGGAAAAAGTGATGAAGATTATTGAAGAAGAACATTACAGCAAATATCTATTGGTAGACGAACGGAAAGATGAGATTATCGGTGTGGTTTCCGTAAAGGATATTATCCTGATGGTAGGCAACAAAAAGGTGTTTAACCTGCGCGAAATTGCCCGTCCTCCCCTCTTTATTCCGGAAAGTTTGTATGCAAATAAAGTTTTAGAGCTATTTAAGAAGAACAAAAACAAGTTCGGAGTTGTTGTTAACGAGTATGGCAGCACAGAAGGCATTATCACACTGCACGACCTGACCGAAAGTATCTTCGGAGACATCCTTGAAGAGGATGAAATGGAAGAAGAAGAAATCGTCACAAGGCAGGATGGTTCAATGCTGGTGGAAGCTTCAATGAATATCGACGACTTCATGGAGGAAATGGGTATCCTATCCTACGAAGATCTGGAATCGGAAGACTTCACCACTCTGGGTGGATTGGCCATGTTCCTGATTGGTCGCATCCCGAAAGCAGGAGATATCTTCACCTACAAGAATCTGCAATTCGAAGTGGTGGACATGGACCGCGGACGAGTAGACAAACTGCTTGTCATCAAACGGGACGAGGAACAGGAATAGGATAGCAAAAAACGAGCAATAGCTCACTATAATTATATTAACTTAAAGCACTTAATGATGAAAAAAGTAATTATGTTAGCAGCAGTCGTAGCTGCTTTGGCATCATGCCAATCAAAAGCAAACAAAGCCGCAGAGGCACAAGCAGACAGTCTAGCTATTGCTATGACTCCGATTACCGAATTGACTGAAGTTTATGAAGGTACTCTTCCTGCTGCCGACGGTCCGGGTATTGACTATGTACTGACCTTAAATGCTGCAACTGACGGTGTAGATACAGTGTACACACTGGATATGACTTACCTCGACGCTGAAGGTCAAGGACAAAACAAGACTTTCACTTCGAAAGGAAAACAAGAGACTGTACACAAGGTTGTGAACAAAAAACCGGTAACTGCTGTTAAGTTAACTCCGAAGGATGGTGAAGCTCCGATGTATTTCGTGGTTGTTAACGACACCACTCTTCGATTGGTGAACGATAGCTTGCAAGAAGCTGTCAGCAATCTGAATTATGACATCATCAAGGTAAAATAATAATAAGCCTAACCCTAACCAGTAAAAAAGCTCTGTATAGAACCTTCGTTCTTGCAGAGCTTTTCCTTTTTTACGCTATCACCTATTCTAATCGGACTATTCACTTTATTAGTTCTACCGATACTTTGATATTACCGTATTCATAAGCCCGGTAATACTGTTATCCCAATACTCCGTGTCCTTCTTGCAGACGTTTCAGCCTCAACAAGGCTTCGATATAATAATAATCTGCATAAATAATAGAAGCATCTATTTCCGAATGAGCGGGCCAGTGTCCTACACTATGCAACAGAAATGACGGTTTGCTTTTACCACTCTGATAACTGTCAGAGTTCAGGCTTGCCAGCATTTCAATAGCTGCATCTTTATAACGTTTTCCTGTTCCATTCGGGAGGTAAGTGGATAATTCAAGCAAAGCAGAAGCCACCACTGCCGCAGCAGAAGCGTCACGCGGAGCATCCGGTATTCCCGGTGCACTGAAATCCCAATAAGGAACCTTGTCTTCCGGCAGACGTTCGAGATAGACATCGGTCACTTTCTGCACGAAATCGAGATACTTAGGATCTTTCGTTTCACGATAAACTACCGTGTATCCATAGATTGCCCATGCCTGACCACGCGCCCACATGGTACTGTCGGCATAGCCTTGATGGGTTACTCCTTTTATCAGATTACCTGTAATGGTGTCGTATACCGCTACATGGTAAGATGTATAGTCAGGACGGAACTGGCATTTCATCGTTTTATCAGCATGAGAAACGGCAATATCATATAAATAAGGATTTCCACCATTCTTCGCTGCCCAGAAAAGCATTTCGAGGTTAATCATGTTATCCATGATGGTATTGTGCGGCCAGTTGCGGGGTTCCACTTCACGAGGCCATGAAAGGATAGTTCCTACAATGGGATTGAACAGAGTAGCCAACGTATCGGCTGTATCAAGAATCACTTGTTTGTAAGCCGGATTCTTGGTCAGGCGGTAACCATTTCCGTAGCTACAGAACACGAGGAAGCCCAAATCATGGTCGAAAGCCGGAGTCCTGGAAAGGAACTCCAGAGAGTTCGTGAACTTCTCCGCTTCTTCCTGAATCTGTTTATCTTTCGTATATTCGTAATCATACCACAATACTCCGGGCCAGAAACCGGCACACCATTCTTCCTTCGTCGCTTTCCGACAATTCCAATGGTGTTCGTCAGTCATGATATTACGTGGCATCATTGTATAGTCGATGCCGGAGTCTGTTTTCAGTTCCGCAAGCGTACGTTGTGTCTGCTCTGCACAATAGTCCAATGCCTTATTCACATCCAATGTACCGGACGGCTGATGAACACACGTACAGAAACCTAACATCACAGCCAAACCTACTACAATCTTTTTCATCTTAATCTGATATCTTCGAGTTAATTCTTAATCTTTATTTCTCTTTGTCAATTATTGATTGGTCAATTACTTATCCATCCGAAACCAATCGACATCTGCCCATCCCCGATTGCCTTCATTCGGAGTCACACAGAATAGTCCGACTTTGGCTCCAATCCATTTGCCTTGACGGGCTGTGAAAGACTCTCCCACTGTCGTATATTTCTTCCCGTCCAGACTATAAGCAAATGTACAAACAGCTCCTTTACGAACCTTTACCTGTAAATAAACTGTTTGCCATTCATTATCTGCTACTCCCGGCATCTTCAAATATTTTACAGGAATATTTGCCAATTCTTTTATCTGTTCGGGATTTTGCTGTTCCGCATCCTTGCAAACTGCCTGTTGCAGAATAAACTGATCTCCAGCTTTGCGGATAGAAAGATAACTGTAATCCCACCCCATCACAATGATTCCGGCTTGTTCTCCATCCTGCTTGGCAGTAAATGTCAGCTTGGTCGTAGCTGTAAATTCTTCAGCCGGAAACTTTTGCATCAGCAGGTTAGGAACTTCCCAGAAGTTCACAAACTCTTTCGAAAGGCTGCCTGCATAAAGACGGATAAATCCCAAATCGGTAGTAAACCCGTAAGTGTCTTTTTTATTGGCATGCCATTGCCATTGTAATCCCAAATGCCGGCTATTGAATTCGTCACTCTCCGGCGGAGTAGCTACCGGATAGGTCTTTCCCACATTCGGTTTCTTATAAGTCGTTACAGGTTCACCGCAACCGTCTTTATCCTTGTCCACTCCGATTACAGGCCAGTCATTTACCCACATCATCGGATTCAGATGAATCACACGTCCGTAAGCGCCTTTATCTTGAAAATGGACGAACCAGGATTCTCCTGTGTTGGTGTCTACCCAGCCACCCTGATGAGGTCCGTTTATCGTTGTCTTTCCTTGTGCCATCACGATTTTCGATTCGTAAGGGCCATAGATGTTCTTTGAGCGAAGCACCAATTGCCAACCGGTTGCTACCCCTCCTGCCGGAGCAAAAATATAATAGTATCCGTTGCGTTTATAGAGCTTCGGTCCTTCTATGGTATGATTCTTTCCATCATTTCCGTCGAACACCATCACCGGATCGGAAATAACTTCTGTTCCTTCCGCATTCAGTTCGCAAATGACGAGGATACTGTTCACTCCACTACGGCTTCCGGCATAAGCATGTATCAGATATACTTTTCCGTCTTCGTCCCACAAAGGAGTTGCATCAATCATTCCTTTCCCTGCTTTCACCAATACCGGTTTGCTCCATTTTCCTTTCGGGTCTTTGGTTTTAATCATATAGATTCCATAATCCGGATCCCCCCAGTAAATATAAAATTCTCCGTTATGAAAACGAATGGCCGGTGCCCATACGCCTTTGCCATGCTGTGCCTTATCGAAGAAGGTTTCCGGCTCCTGAACCGGTAATGCATAGTTTACTAACGACCAATTAACCAAATCATTGGAATGAAGAATAGGAATTCCAGGAATACAGTTAAAACTGGATGCTGTCATATAGAAATCATCTCCGGTCGCACAGACATCCGGATCCGAATAGTCAGCATGGAGAACCGGGTTCTGATAAGTGCCATTCCCCTTATCAGCCACCCAGGTCTTAGAAATTTCTTGTGCGCCTGCCAATGAACCGCAAGCCATCATTCCTGCTAAAAACAGAATCTTTTTACGCATATACCTTACTAATCAATTTCATTCAAAACTAGATTCGTTACTCCTAAAAACAGGTTCTTTCTACCTTATATAAAAACCAAGCACTTTTAAAACTGAATCCTATCTCTGATTTCAAAACAATCTATTTACTGACCTATTTACTTATATATACGAAAGGGATTAGGTAAATACCTAATCCCTTTCCAACTTTTTTCTATTTATCTAAAAACTCATACCCATTTTATTCACGATATAACATTAACGTAGCCCAGCCCAATTGGTCAAAAGCGCCACTATTAGAACCGTAGCGATTAGCAGTCTCTCCTGCCCCACCTTCAGGACGCATTTTATCCGCCAGTACTTGAGCATACTTATAACCACTGCTCAATCCCTTAATCTTTGCATAGTGAGTATAGAAAATTTCCCATCCGGGACGAACTTCCCCACGACCATCGTCAGATACTACCTTATGATCTTGTCCGTGATTTTTATCTTTACATGTACAATTTGTACAGTACTGATACTCTTTAAAAGGTATTTTTGTTATATCAATCAGCCAGGTACCATCCGAATTGTCATTTTTCACTCCATCCGTTGCATTGCTAAGTGCTACATATTCACCCATTTTCATAACTGCGTTATTATTAGCCGCGAAGAAATCTAGTCGGGAAATGTCTTTATTATCCTGATAGAATGTATAAGCTATCTGACAAAGATTAGCTGTTACGGCTGCCGACATTTGAGCATGCCCCTGGTCGCGTCCGCTTTCCTGATTCTGACATATCTCTTCACCAGACAGTGGATCAACATGAGTACCCTGGATTAAATTATTTAGAGCTCCATTGCCAACACCATTATAAAAGTAGTTCACAATATAGTTAACCATATCATCATCTTCAGTTAAAATACCAATGGACAAATAGGAGCACATATTAACTAAATCCCAATTCGACCAGTAATGTAAAGCACAATTGTTACTACCTTGATGATTATCCAGAAAATCTTTATTTTTAGAAGCGAATACTTTCACCATCCACGTTTTAAAAGTAGTTTTATCTGCTTCCGTCCAACCATCATAGGTTTGCATTATTTCTGCCGCATTAGCAAAAGTATATCCTTGCGCACCTGCCGCTAATTTATGATTAGCATCATTTGAAGTCACTTCCGTACAGGTTGCAGCCCATTGATTCAAAATGTTAACCACATTCTTTGCATACTGTTCAGTACCGGTAAGTTTCCATAAAAGCGCCATCTGATAAGCAGCTGCAGCATCCTCCATAGCATAGCTGTAGTTTTCACTACTAAATCCCGTTCCAGTTACATCACCACGAACAATCTTTGTCTGTGGTTGCGGAGTATAGGAAGAAGCTGATACATAACTGGAGTTTTTCAGATTTTCAAACTCATCCTTTACTTTTTGAGGTGCAGTCCCATCATTCAGCATTTTCTTTACCCTATCAAAATCTGCCTGATTAAACATCGCACAAGGATGATTGTAAGTATATTCAGCTTCTACCGGAACATATACTCCTTCCGGGAGTGTCAAATCCACTACTCCGAATTCATTCTCACGGCAGGAGGTCTGCACTGCTATCAGCAGTGCGAAACCCATTATCTTAATTGTATTTTTATTCATAAAGAATCTATTTTGAGCCTTAATTTATTATTCTATTATTTTATCACTTCATAAGTCAGCCCTTCTGACTTAATATATGCTTGCACATCCTGTAATGTTTTGAACGTCTGAACCCAGTAAACATTATAACTTACAGCTGTAGACGATACAATATCAGCATATTTGAATTGAAGAGTTGTAAACGATGCAACAGCAGTTGCCGGGAGTAAACCACCTGTACCCCATTTCTGACTGGCCATATCATAAATAAGCACATGACTTCCATCGCTACATTTATAATCATTCAGCCATTTATTGTTATTTCCGTCTAGACCACCGGAATATTTAGTACCATCACACATCCCGGATGCGTCAAGAGTTATATTACGTGCAGTTACTCCCTCATAATCTTTCACATCATCCATGCGAACTGCGAAAATAGGATAATTGCCAGAATGTAACCAAGAGGTTGTACTCTTACAAATCAAATCTCCACGGCATTTACCACCGGTTAATTTTGTATTGATCGTTATATAGCCTCCATCTTTATTCCATGTATGTGATTCCGCATTTGAAGCATTAGCCCATGTATAATTCTCATTACGGAAAAGCTCCCGTATTAATCCTTCTGCCAAATTCAACTCTATAGACGAAGAATTACCTGTTTCCGGACAGGTGGCAGTTATAGTAACCTTGCCAAACACTCCATTCGCATTGAAAGTAACAACACCTGCCTTCACCGTAGCAATAGTTTCATCACTTGATGTCCACTCTATCAATGACTTGGTACAATTTTCCGGCACTGTTGTAAAGTTCAAAGCAACGCTCTTTTCTGCAATAGCAAATTCATAGCCATTAGTCGATGAGTAATTTTGGTCAATAGCTACCTCCTCCGGTTGTACAATTGAGTTCACGATAATTTCTTTAGTTGCGATCACATTTGCGCCATCTAAAGAAGTTGCAGTAATAGTAACGGGCACAGCCGCACCTTTACCGCTGTCCAAACCTGTAACAACTCCATTCTTATCTACTGTAGCAACAGTTTCGTCAGAACTTGACCACTTCACAGTTTTATAAGTCGCGTCAGATGGTAAAATCCCAGCTGTCAACTGTACAGTTTCTCCTGCATATACATTATCTGCACTTGAAGTAATCGTAATACTCTCCGCACTAATCAGTGAATTCACAACCAACACTTTCAAAGCACTAGCCACATCGCTACCCGAATAATAAACACTGGGGGCAACTTGAATCACCGCTACACCTGTACCGTCACCACTAATAGCATTTACTGTTCCATTAGCATCTACTGTAGCTACGTTTGCATTACTGGAAGTCCAATTTACCTCTTTATAAGTAACATCATCAGGAGTTATATTATAGCCCAACTCTATTTTCTCTCCTTTTACTAAGGGCAAGACTTTCACTTTCGTGTCATCCACATAAATAAGTTGTTGTAAATCTTCTGAAATAATCATTTCTACCGATTTAGGATAAATCGCTTTAGATAGTGGGGATACCTCGTCATTATCATCACATGACAGAAATGTGGAAACGACCGCTGTCATAAACAGACAACCTAACCCATATTTTAATATCTGTTTCATACGTTTTTTCTTTTATTCATTATTACAATAATACATCTTAGTTTTTCCATCCCGGATTCTGTTCCAATTGTGGATTCAACTGCAACTGGTCAGAAGGTAGCGGATAAAGATAAAGTTTATCATTCCAGGTACGATCACTATAGAGTATAAGGCAGCCGTCACTACTAAGCGAACGTTTATGATCAGTCCAGTTGGTTTCAAACCAAGTCCCTGTAACTTGCACTCCAAGCTGATCTTGCGGCATCTCAACAGGTGCAGTAGCCCAACGTTTCAGATCATCAATGCGAAAACCTTCCAGTACAAGTTCAACAGTACGCTCCCTACGGATTTCTTCACGCATTGAAAGATTGTTTGCCGAAACCAATTTGCTACTCAATTTTGGCATATCCGGATTGACACGAAGACGAACCAGATTTAAAGAATAATCTAATTCCGGATCCGTTATAGTACCATTTAGTTCATAAACAGCTTCGGCATAATTCAGCAACACTTCCGCATAACGAATAACCGGAAAGTCATAAGATTCGTAATAATCTTCCAACTGACGTTCTGTACCCCACTTACGATTTTGATAGCCACTACCAGAACGTACATTAGCGGTCAGGCTACTTGTCAAATCTGCATCTGTCCAGGTTGTACGCCATTTTCCATCGTTATTCCAATACTGTTGTCCATGATACAGCATATTATTTCCCATACGGTTATCTCTATTTTGGAATTCATCAGTTACTCCGGCATATTGTTGAAACTTGGATGATTTCCCTATAGGCAACCCGTCAGAACAAAGGTACATATTCGCCAACTTACGAGTCACATAACAAGCATTTGCCACCATACCGTGAGTCAGATTCCATGCTGTTTTATCTCCATTACGATGACGTTTCACAAAGATATATTCTGTATTATCACTCTTTGAAAGGTTGGCCGGATTGCATTGTGCTCCATCTTCTAACGTAAACATATAACGATAACTCTCATTCGCTAATTTTTCATTATAGAAGATTTTATATTTACCACCTTTAATAACCTCATTAGCTGCATCCCTGGCAATAGTCAACAGTTCCGTGCTGCGAGTAGTATTTGAAGTAGCATCTTTTCCATTTGTATGAAATTTTTGCCAGGTACCTTCATATAATGCTACCCGTGACAACATGGCATAAGCGATATATTTATTCAATCGTCCGGCTTCGGAAGACGTTTCGGGTAAACTGCCGGCTGCCTCCTTCAAATCTTTAATTACCTGATCTATCACTTCACCGCGATCATTACGCTTCCCATACAATATTTCAGAGTCCAAGTCTAAAGGTTGCGTAAGAACGATGGCGTCTCCATAAAGCTGCACCAACTCAAAATGACTATATGCACGGAAGAATTTTGCTTCAGCAACAGGCACTGCAATATCTGCAGGTACAGCAAAACTTTCAGCATTCTTCAACAACAGGTTAGTATAATAGATACGTTTATATAGTCTAGTGTAATTAGCATCTGTAGCAGGAATCGCATTTGTACCCTGGCTATACACATTCATAGATGAACCCGCCACTAAATCTGAACGAAAATCACTATGAGGCTCGTCTGATACAGCACGGTTGAAGTCATGAGGCCAACTATAAAATTGATTGGCAAATAACTGGAAATTGGTAGCATTGTTCCACACCAGATTATCACCCAAATCCGACAATGGTTCTAAATTCATGCAGGAAATTGTTACCGCCATGAAGGAAAAAAGACATGCAGCTTTTATATATTGCTTTAGTTTCATATTATCAATTATTTAAAAGGTTAAATTAGCTCCAATGGTAAAGTTACGAGTGAACGGATAACGTTTCACTCCCTTAGCAGCTTGAGTAGTATTATTGGTATCTCGAGCCGATGCTTCCGGATCCCATCCATCTTTAATTTTGGTGGTCTCCCATAAATCTGCTCCTGTCACATATATACGGGCACCTGAAATCGCTTTTGTTTTATTCAAAAGCTTGGCAGGAAAAGTATAACCGATTGTCACATTCTTCAAACGAAGGTAACGGCCGTCTTGCGCTGTCAAAGAAGATGCCTGATAATTATAATTATTGATATTACTTTCATTAGTATATGGAGCGTAGTAAGCATCCCGGTTATTTTGACTCCATGTGTTACCAAGAGAAGCAGTGCTTGTATTGGTATAATTACTACGGAATGGAACAGTCCAGTTATCAATCGGACGATAAACAAATCGATTGGCAGCTCCTTGAAAAACGACATTTATATCAAATCCTTTATAATCTGCGCCAAAGTTGAAAGAATAAGATATTTCAGGAGTATCACTACCCAAATAGATATAATCTTTTTCATCCAACACACCATCTCCATTCTCATCGCAATACATATTGTCACCTACACGCAAGTTAGATGGCATACCAATACCATTATTATTATAATACTTAGTCTTGTAAGCAGCCAGCTGTTCCTCGTTTTGGATTTTACCTCCGTAACGCAGACCGAAAATTGAATTTAGTGGATAGCCTTGCTGTGTTTGTACATATCCTGATTTCAACACAGTTGTACCACCATAGTCGACTAATTCATTACGGGCAAAAGTAAAAGTACCACCTACATGATAATTTACGTCTCCAATCCGGTTACGATAATTAAGCTGACCTTCATATCCCCAACCTTCAAACTTTCCGGCATTAGCTTTCGGAGCAGAATCACCTAACGTCCCCGGAAAAGTAACATTCACTAACATATTATTATTATGCTTCATAAACGCTTCAACAGAACCGGTTAGAGTTCCATTTAAAAAGCCAAAGTCAACACCTATATTATAATTCTTAATACGTTCCCAACTACGTGTAGTGGAGGCCAGAGTTCCATTTGTTTTAATATAAGAAAGCTTATTGGAACCAATATATGCACCATCATCTCCAGCCGCAACCAGATTATAGAGCTGTACCCCATCATAATTTCCAATACCACTCTGATTACCCACTTCGGCATAGGAAAGACGTAATTTCAAATCACTTAACCAATCGACTTTCTGCAAGAAAGATTCTTCTTTTATACGCCATCCAAGTGAAACACCATAAAAGAAATCCCAACGGTTTTCAGGTAAGAATTTAGAAGAACCGTCATAACGTCCATTCAATTCCAACAAATAACGTCCATCATAATCATAGTTGAAACGTCCGAAATAAGAGAGGTTTGCATTCTGATACTTCTTCTCATCACCAGTCAGAGTCACATCCCCCGAACCGTTTACTATTTCCATACCGTTCTGAATATCTTTAACCATTACACCGAAATAAGTGTATTCTTTAAATTCATACTGCGCGCCCAACGTCAAATTCAGCTTATGTTTTTGAGCAAATGTCTTATTAGCCGCCAAATATCCGGAGACAGAGTAAAAATCCGTTCGTGAACTTGTCTGTGTATAAGTTGAGTTTGCCTGGCTTGGGTCTGTCCGTACCTCTACATCACCCATATAATTATAAAAAGTAACAGCGTTTGTTGTTTTATTACGAGCTGCCGTACTTGTACTATATCCTACATTGGCATTAGCTGACAGCCAATCAAAAATCTGATAATTCAAAGTTTCGCTTAATGAAATAGCAGAAACAGAGAGTTTATTGTCGCCTCCATCACGTACAACAGCTGCAGGAGATCCCCATGTTCCCCAAGCATATGGTTTTCCATTCAATGATTCAAAAGGAAGACCGGGCATAGGTAAAGTGGCAGACAAAGCTGATTCAATCTGCGTTGGCGCAACTTGTTCCTGACGATTATACGAAATAGAAGAATCTAATTTCAGGTTCTTAGTAAACTTATACGTATTGTTCATACGAAAGTTATAACGTTGGTTGTTGTTATTACCAAATTGCAAGGTAGAACCATCATAAAGATAACTCATGGAAATACGATAAGATGATTTCTCCGAACCACCGGAAACACTTAAACTATGTTCTGTACTCCATGTATCGCCAAAAAGCGTATCCAGCCAATTTACATCATCCGTAAATACAAAATCAGCAACATCAGTAAAATTGGTCGAACCGAATGGATTAGGACTGTAACGCATATCAAGATAAGAACCTTTATATTTCTTCGCTAATTCGGCATAAGTATACCATACGTCAGATGTCTTTTTATCATTAGTCAATGCTGTCATTACACCATCTGCCCATTGGTCGATATTCATAGCAGAGGCCATCAAACCAACAGTCTTCAAAGTAGCACTACCACTATACTCTACCTTTACTTTACCTTCAGCACCTTTCTTTGTAGTAATTAAAACAACACCACCGGCAGCGCGTGAACCATAGATTGCAGCCGCACCATCTTTCAAAAAGTTCATTGATTCAATATCATTGGGATTCAACAGCCGAAGTTCGTTCACACTCTCATACGCCACACCATCAATGATAATTAATGGTTCTGTGCTATTCACAGACACTGAACCGCGCAAACTCAATCCCCAACTCTCATCTCCCGGAGCAGAGGAACTACGAGTAATCATGACACCTGGCACCTGCCCCTGTAAAGCTTCCAATGGACTAGACAGTCCTCCTTTTTCCTGAAGCATTTTAGCTCCTACAACCGTAACAGCACCTGTTAATGAAGATTTTTTCTGGGTACCATAGCCTACAACCACCACTTCATCCAAGACTTCAGAATCTTCCTGCAATATAATTTTCACAGGTGCGCTACCATTCACATTAATTTCTCTTGTTTTATATCCAATATAAGAAACAACCAAAGTCCCCGGATTGACATTGCTAAGTGTAAAGTTTCCATCTATATCCGTGATTGTACCATTAGTAGTTCCCTTCATCAGCACACTAGCACCAATTATTGGTTCATTATTTGCATCCAACACAGTTCCCTTCACAGCCACAGTCTGCATCACAGATTGTGACCTGTCAACTTCTGCATAGGTCTTCTGGGGTATTCCTGTCAATAACGCAGAAGCAACCACCATTGAAAATAAAAATCTTTTCGGCGAACATTTTAAGATATCATTCATAAAATTAAATTTGAGGTTTAAAAATAGTATTAAATTTTTGTTCTCTAAAATAAGGTGAGGCATACAAGTACCTCTTTGTAAATTCTGACTCCTTTTCCATAAGCACAAAGGGTTATTTATTAATGAATGCGAATCAGTAGTTGAACTCTGATTCCTTGTTTTAGAAAATTAGATAAATGAATGCGATGGCAATTTTGCCCATCGTATGTACTAAAAGTCCAGATGTAGATCTGACTTTCATCGCTCTTTGAATATTTGTTTTTTCATTCAGCCAGTTGAAAAAAGATTCTATCGGTTGTCTGACCTTTGATACTGCAGTTGAAAACAGGTCTCTGCCCGCTTTCTCTCTTTGAGTAATAATAGGCTCCTCTCCCTTTATTGCTTTAACGGGAGTCAT
>NZ_GG774822.1:42644-79665 GCF_000163675.1 Bacteroides sp. D22
TCGGTGTAGCGTTATTACTGAACCTCTGACAGTAGAACTTCAGTGAAGACTGATAAACATCGCAGATATACATATATATTTTTATAAGTTTTAGCTCTTTCTCCTTGGGAATCATAATTAGAATAATGAGTGGTTTTATTCTTCTAACATACTGATTTTCAAGGAGATTAAGAAATAAATAAATGAGATAATTAATTGAATAATAACAATTTAACTAACTGAATCAGCTAGTGATTTCAACTACTGATTCGCATAATGAATAAGATTATATACAATTCCGGAAAAACTCGCGCATTTCACGACGTCCCAGAAACAGATGGTTTTCCACCGTCCTGCAACTTAAATTCAGTTCATTTGCGATTTCCGGAGACGTTTTATTTTCGAAGCGGTTCAATGTATAAATTAACCGACGTTGTTCGGGCATAGCAGCCAAGCGAGTCCGTTCCATTGTCATTAAATCATCACCGATAATTTTTTCTTCGGTTTCATTGGTAGAAGTGGACATAGTATCATAGATGTAGCTGTCTATCTCCTGTTTCTTATAATAACGACGGATATAGTCGATCACAATATTGCGGGCAATGGTGAACAAGAAATATTTCACAGTGTCCGGACGGAGCATTTGCTTGTAGTCCAGCAGACGTACAAATACATCCTGGGTTAGATCCTCCGCTTCGTAGCGATGAGTGATACGATAAGTAATATAGGTAAGAATCACCTGATAATATTCTTCATAAGAACGGGTGATAATGTTGTCGGAAGTGTTAGCTGTTGTCTCCATAATACTATCTTTTTCGGTTTTGATCACGATGCAAATATAGAGGTGATTTTGGATATATCAGCTAGAAAATAAAGCAGATCAATCTCAATGAATCTAGGTAGACTCATTTAAATATACAACTCTAATTATCAATATATTACGTTTACAAAAAAGAGAGTATCACTTTATAAAATGAGACTCAAATCACTCAAATCAACGTATCTTTGCTCCACTTATGCTCGTTTGCTCCCATCCTCTTCCCCTCTTCAATTTTATTATTTGATCGTTTCATTGTCACATCAAGGCTATTAATGAAGTACGAACATTAATAGATAAGTTCCGTTTCATTAAAGATAAACTTGCTTTGCACTTATTGCAAAGTTACATTTGATTAAGGGTAAACTATAAATGAAAGCTTCAATTATATAATTGCAAGCTTTGTTTTTATAAACGCAAGTTTCATTTATAAAAACAAAGCTTGCGTTTATAGATTACTCCCTATAAAAAACAACTTTGCAATAGGAGCAAAAGAAGTTTATATAGGGAGAAGAAGAACTTATCTATTAATAGATTACGAGAAAAAGACTAGTAAAAGGAAAATCCACTTGGTGAAGGGAGGTCCTTCACCCTCTAACCCCGATGAATAGGGCGGTGTGAAGGGTGAAAGGGATATGAGTATAAAATAGATTTCAGTGATAATAAGTCGAAAAGTTACTCTTCTTTGGCTGTTCCACCTATACTACGAATATATTCATTCGGAGTGACTCCCGTACTCTTTTTGAATGAACGGAAAAAAGAAGCACGAGAACTGAAGCCGCAAAGTTCTGCCAGTGCCGTTAATGTATAGCGGGAATATTGACTATCTACCACCATTTTCTTAAATTGAGTGACGCGGTATTCGTTTATAAAGTCATAATAAGACTGATTGAGATATTGATTCAAAAGATACGATAATGAATGCGAAGAAGTATCCAAAGCAGAAGCCAGGTCGCCCATTTTCAAATCAGGATTAATATATGGCTTTTCTTTCTCCACATAAGCAACCAGTTTCTTATGGAGCTCTTTACATTCTTCTTCAGTCAGCCTGTTAGTTTTATACTTTTCTTCGGTTGCAGCGATAGAAGACTCTTCAGAAATCACTTCCGCTTGTTCTATCGTTCGGTCTTTCTGCTGTGTCTTCTCTATGGACGCGGAGATTGCCGATGCAGGAGAAGTAAGCAGGCGGCGCATACGATTCCACACATAATATCGTATAAAAGCAATAATGCCTACAATTAATAAAACAGAAAGTGCCCATCCCCACCAAGGTATCATAGGACGCACCGTCACTTGATAAACAGCTTCCGACTGTTCATTTCCCGGAAGGCGCACACGGAACGTATACGTTCCGGAAGATAATCCATAATAGGAAACCTCATTCTGCGCAGCCAATAGTTTCCAGTCTTTATCCACTCCTTCCAACTGATATTCGTACAATAGAGCAGAAGGCAGACCATAAGCAAAATCCGTAAAGCAGAAAGTCAGATTATTCTGATTATATTTTAAAGACGGGTTGGTAAAAGAAATGCCATTAGCCAATATATCCGTAAACACAATCGGACGGACTTTACCACGCACTTCATCCACCCGCTTCGGATCGACATAAATCAAACCTTTGGTGTTGCCGAACCATAATATTCCTTTTTCATCTTTATAAGCAGCCCCATTCGTAAAAGTGGGTCCCGGTACTCCATCATTGAAAGTGAAGGCATCGTACTCTTCTCCTTCTTCCTTTATACGTAACAATCCATCATTGCAAGCCACCCACAACCAACCCTGGTTATCTTCCACAATCGACATCAGCGAATTGTCAGGAAGCGTAGAAAAGACGGAACGATTCCGAAAACGATCCATCGTTAAAGTAGAGGTAAACAGACTTCCCTTTTCACGAATAAAATAAAGGTTGTGTCCGGCATCTTCATAAATGGTGCGCACCTTATCCCTATGCACAAATCCTTCAGGGAACACATTAGATCGTAAACTTTGAGAAGCAGGATCATATATACACATGCCGGTTTCCGTGGCAATCCATCCTTTGCCGGTAGAGTCAAAACTAACTTCATAAACGTTACCTTCCGGCAATTGGGAATTGGCGCTGGTAAAGTGTTTGATCTGCTTTGCCTGTCTATTATAACAGAACAATCCCTGTGAAGTGCCTATCCAGAGATTTCCTTTCTCATCCGGTCGCACACAAAAGATATGTCCTTTCTGAAACAGCTCTGCATCTCCATCTCCTCCCTGGGCAAAATATTTTAGAGATAACGTCTCCGGATTCAACACCATCATACCTCCGCCATACGTACCGATATAATATTCGCCTTCATAAAAGCAAATTGTCAATATCAAATCTGAAGTCAAAACAGGTTTCACAAAACTCTTTACGACTCCGGTAGTTTCATTTATATAATACAAACCATCACGTGAACCGATGACCTTTTCGTGTCCTCTGTTGACATAAGAACGAATGGAAAGATTGGCAGAGTTAAACAGAGGAGGATAAGCATAAGTTTGGAAAAGACCATTCTGATAAAGTGAATAATCTAAACCTGCCTGAAAGTGCCCCACCCAAACAGCACCTCTGTCATCCACCAATAGTGAATAAATGGAATTACTGCGAATACCTTCTTTATCACTTACATCGTGACAAAAACGACGTGTCACTTGTTGGGCTTTATGCGAAAGGAAATGAACGCCATTGCCATCTGTTGCTATATATACAGTCTCCTTTCCATCACTGGATATGTCGGAAATGACATCACAGCCTAAAGATACTGTATGCGAAAAGCTCTTTTTGTTTATATCGAAACGAACTACTCCCTGGCTCATTGTACCTAGATAAAGGGTTTCTCCAATACGAGTCAGGCAGCGGAAGTAATCGGCCTCGGGAACATTCTCCTGGAAATGCCAGGAATCAATCTTACCATCTTTCAATGAATAAGAGAATAAACCTTGCACTGTAGCCAGCCATAACGCACTTTTATCTTCATTCAGACAGAGATCCATAATTCGATTACAGGCAGCCAGCATATTCCGGTCGGTCAATACTTGGAGCAATTGCCCGTCCTCTTGGATGAACAATCCTTTCTCCGTACCGATATAGAGAATATCTCCATCCGGAAGTAAGGTATTTACAGCAAAATCTATCTTTTCGGGAACAATTCTCTCCAACTGGCCGTTCGCACGATTCAGACGCCAAAGTCCGATACCGTTTCCTACCCAAAGCTGATTGTCGGCTGTTTCCGTGATGCAGTTCACCCGTTTCTTTCTTCCGGAATCCACGCCTCGAAATTCATAATGGCGAACTTTCACACCATCAAAACGATCAAGACAATTATCTGTTCCTAGCCATACAAAACCTTCCGAGTCTTTATAAATGGCGTTCACCAATAGCCCGGACAGTCCATCGGACATGACTACATTACGAAATGTATAATTCTGGGCTTGCAGATTTACACCACAAACCAAGTATATGATTAAAAGAATCAGATATTTAATCGTGTTCTTCACTTACAACCGCTTCCTTTCATATTAAACATGTGACAAACATACATAAAAATCTCCAAAAGAGCACATTCCTTCTTATAAAAAAAGTCTCCCCTTTGTATCTGTTATATGTGATAAACAAATACGAAGAGGAGAAATTATTTACTCAATGCTATTGAAGATTTATTGATATTTCACTTTCACATGAGCGTTTTTGTAAACAACAGGGAAGTTATTACCATTCACAATAACAGTTGTCGGTTTCTTCTCACTTCTGAACGTTGCATGGAAAAAAACAATGCAGGCCTTGTTCTATAATATATTAATCAGTTACAATATTATTCTTTATTGAGCGCTTTTCAAAAATTCTTCCAATGCAGCATTAAATTCTTCCGGGCGTTCCATATTCAGCATGTGTCCGCAATCGTCAATTACTTTCAGTTTTCCATTGGGAAGATATTGTAAAATGGGAGGTTCTTTTGAGAATCGGTTACCGGAAGAATGACCTTCAACAATTAAAGCAGGTACATCGGGATGATTCTTTTTCAATTTCTCGATGGCATCCAAACCAGCTACCACCCGTACTTCTTTGTGTAAAGGTTGCCACGCATCCCACTCATCGATCATTTTCCATAGAGACTCACGCATTCGTTCACGCTGACTTCCACCGGATTTCATCAATCCTTCAAACCACTCTTTCTTCATCACATCTACCCCTTTCTCTTTCAAAGCAGCAATCTCCTTATCACGTACTCTTGCTTCTTCCGGAGTCATCGGTTCACTTGGGCCTTTCGATTTCCGAATGTTTCCACTGGCTAAAAAAGCAGATAACATCCGGTCAGGGAAATACGCCAACATATCAGCAGTAATAAACCCACCCAAAGAAAGTCCGACGATATGCGCTTTCTTGATGTGCAAAGAATCCATCAAAGTAACTAAATCTTCAGCGTGTGTGAATTGATAGTCTTCCGTTTGTGAAGACGAAATGCCATATCCTCTCAAATCATAGCGGATCACACGATATTTTTTTGCCAGTACGGAAAATTGTTCATCCCACATACGATGATCCAAAGAATGACCATGAACAAGGATGACGGGAGCACCTGTGCCGGCTTCCTCATAGTAAAGAGAACCGTTGCCCACTTCAACGCGGCCTTGTTTCACAACCAACGGATGTCCCTTTACAATCTCTGAAACAGTTCTCGAAATTACAGGACTACCATAAAAAGATGAGAAACCATCTTCTTTACTGGAAGCACCGACTACATGAGCAATAAAGAAGCCATAAACATTCTCCCGTTTATTGATCCACGGGTAAGCGCCAGCCCATCCTGGTGAACTGATTTGATAGGCTTCTCCTGTCTTTTTATCGACCAGTTCACGCCACTCACCTAATCCGTAAATGCCATTATGAGACTGTCCCAATGCTCTTTCCGTATATTCTCCGGGAGAAACAACAGCATTTTTCACTTGGTCGGCCTGCATTTCCTTTACAGTCTCGGTTGTCAGTATCCGCTTATCATGATATATTCCTTCGTGATAAATCATAGACAGGAAATGAATATAATCGTTCAAGGTAGTACACAGACCACCACCTAACATCGGGGCATGTCCGCCATCTGTATTTATCGGAGTAAAATGAGAATTTTTCATTTCTAATGGCTGTGCTAATAATTCCTGAAAAAGAGTTTCAAACTCTTTCCCCATTGCCACTTCCGCCATTCTTCCGGCAATCTGCATGGCAAGCCCTCCATACTGAAACCGGCTTCCCGGAGTAAAAACCGTATCTAACGGCAATATCTCAATAATGGCGGAATCCAGATGATTGTAATTATCTACACGCGGTTCAGGAAGATAGGGACGCACTCCGGAAGTATGAGATAACAATTGTCGCAAAAGGATTTTACCTTTGGCTTCTCCTTTAAATTCCGGCAACCACTTCTCCACAGGGTCATCCCAGTCCAAACTGGTACTATCCACAACCGCTCCGATAACAGCAGCCGCCACCCATTTTCCGGCAGAGGCTACGTATACTTTTGTATCAGGAGTATAGCTACCATAGTTCTTCTGAAAAATGACAGAATCATTCTTTACTACACAGATAGAAGCACCTGGATAGTACTCTTTACTCACCCAGCCTTGAATAACAGAATCTAATGAAGAGAAGTTATAACGACTCCCTTGTACGGATGATACATTGCAGGAACCTGCAATAAAACAGATACTTATAAAAATTATGATTAATAATCTTCCCTTCATTTTCGTTATCTATTAACTTCGTATTAAACACAAATTACACGAACTACGCTGTTGTTTGATGCAATTATATTTGATGCAATTATAATTATAAAACCGCGTAATTCGTGTAATTCGTTCTTGAATTTTTCTATTTCGACTGCAAATCCCAATATACCACATAACGCTGATGATGCAAATCATAAAGCGGACGAATCACATCTCCTTGTTCTGTTGTAAATTTCAGTTCTTTTCCTGTACGCTGCAAAGTACGTTCCGGATGTTTCATATCTACTTTCAATGAGGTACGCAAATCGGCAGGCACATGGAAATTATAAGTATAATAATCATTATAAAGAGCAGGATTAGAGAAAGGTGCGGGAACCTGCATACCTTCTGTACCCCGTTCTCCGGCAAGCACTAACGGGCCATACAATAAAGCTACCTTATTCGGATTATCGGGAGTGGCTTCCAATGCAATCTGCATCGGGTAAGTAGCCGAGATACGGTCATTATCTTTCCAGTCACGGGTGATAGCGATGTAAGAACCTGGCTTTTGTTTTACTGCCACTTTTTTACCGTTCACAAGAACTTCCGCTTTTTTACTCCATGAAGGATATCTTAGATAAACAGTAGTACGAACCGGTTTCTCGGCACGAATAGTAAACCGGGTCGTTTCCTCTTTCGGAAATCCCGTTTCCTGGAGAAGGGTTAATCCTTTTTCTTTCCAGGTGACTTGGGAAGGAATAAACAGATTTACGTAGATTCCCTGGTTGTTGTGGTAGTAGATAGCTTCTCCATATTTAGCATGATTTTCGAATCCGCTGCCGACACAACACCAGAAAGAGTTCTCTTTGGTACTATACAGTTTATGTGAGCCCGAAAGTAAGGGTAAGAAATAAGTAACCATTCCTGTTTCCGGATCTTGCTGTCCCAGGATATGATTATATAGTGCCCTTTCATAATAATCGGCAATAGATGAATCGCCCGTCCAACAGAAAAGATGACGACTAAGTTTCAACATATTATAAGTACAGCAGGTTTCTCCGGTATAGCCGGTCAAGTGTTTAGAAAATTTCTTCGGGTCGAAAAAATGCTCCTTATCACTACTGCATCCCGGAGCAAAAGTATGGTGGTCAATCATGGTATGCCAGAAGAATTCCGAGAGCTTTTTGCTGGTCTCATTCTCTGTCAGTTCATAGTTACGCGCTTCGGCTATGACTTTCGGGATAAACGTATTCGTATGTTTGGTTCCCAAATCGTCCCGAAGTTCTTTCAACGGGTCAATTACATCATTATGGTAGAAATATTCGGCCAACCAACGGTAACGTTCATCTCCTGTGATAGCATACAAATTGTAGAATGATTCGTTGACACCTCCAAACTCATTGCGTATCATGAGTTTGCGGGTTTCTTCACTAAGTGGTTTCAGTTTGTTATAAGCCCAGTCGCCCATTTTGGTCACTGTTTTCAAAGCCTGCTGATTATCCGCATACAGATATTGGTCTATCAGGCCGGAATAAAGCTTATGCAAAGTGTACCAAGGTGCCCAAACACTCTTTCCCCGGATATTTCGGTTTATCAGTTCTTCGGGAAAAGCACTTAAATATCCGCCTTTCAAAGCATTCTGAACTTCGGTCAGCCCGTTGACAAGGCTATCCCCTTTCAGCTTGAAAATCTCACTTCCGGTAGCGGCATACATCAAAGCGTAAGCCGAAAGCAGATGTCCGGTAGTATGTCCGCGAAGTTCACAGTCCAAGGATTCCCAACCACCGAGTTTTTTCACTGTCATATAACCGCCTTCACGACCGGCAAAGACTCCGGCATTTGTCCGGAAGCTATGCAGCAAACGATTCACATCAATGGAAGTCATCCATACAGAATCCCGCAACATATTGTCACGAAAACGACTCGGTAATAAACGGACGTCTTTCAAATCAAAACTTTCTACCCGAACAGGAGCCACTGTCTCTTTTTTCATTTTCCCCTGGTGCTGTCCGGGGTACACAGATTGAGCCGACGATATAGCCGATACTGCCAATAATGCGATTGCAACTAAAGATTTCTTATTCATAATCATTTTTAATATCCTTATTTATTATTGGATACGAATAGACTCCGCCTATTACTCAATGCCCAAAAACGAATTCCAACTTATAGTGCCATAATCTTTCATTTATCAATTGCCTATTGATAAATGAAGAAACTCCGTTCTACCGATTCGGCTGTCTGCACTTCTCCTGCCAATCCATATTGCCATGCCACCACAGTCACTTTCAATGGGAACTTACTGCGTGGGGGAATTCGAGTAAATACCAACTTGTTTCCCTCTATTTCTGCCGGCCCTTCTTTCACGTAGTAATATACGGGTAGCCCGCAATCGGAGGTTGCATGTAAAGAGATAGTTTCCGTGCCTTTCCTCACATCGTCAAGACCCGGGAAAAGAATATGCTGGCGTTTACCTTCCGTATTGCGATAGGGAATCCGGAAACTAAGTTCCTGAACAGTGCTTTTATAGTGCTTGTCACCATCATTACCGGCTAGAAGGCAAATATCTCCCGTACGACGCTGATTGTACATTCCCATACGGTAGAAACGGACAGTAAAGGTTGTGTCGTTCACTTTCTGAACCGGGCCACAGATACGGGTTATTTCAGGAGAAGTGAGCGAATGTTCGTCAGAAATTGCAGTATGCAAGCTATCCGTATATACAGCTTTCAGATGAAAAGTCAATCCGTCTTTTTCCGGCAGGAAGCGGGCGGCAACTTTCGCATGGGATTTGGGATTATATGTGAGTAATTGCCCCTTTTGTACGAAACCTAAATATTGTGGTTTCTTACCTCTTCCCCGGCGATAGCGTTCTTCCGTCATTTCAGCCATTTCCTTATCGAAATACCAGAATGCATCGTGCGAGTCTCCTTTATACTCTTTATAAGGAGCAGCTTTTGCACGTTTCTTCTGATTCGGATGCCACCTTTCGGCAAGCCAGCCATTCTGCGGATTCAGCTTCTTCAATTCCACAGGCTTATTCAAATCATACGTTGCAGGCATACGATATTCCAGTGCTTTTTTTAAGAACAACGCAATATAACCAGCGGTGCGGTCGGCTATATCGAAATGTCCTCGTCCTGTGTCGCAAAGGAAAGAGACGCAACTTTTAGGATACATCATACGGAATGCCAAAGCCGGATTTACACGGTCTTCCCACCATTCGTATTCGCCTTCAATCATCAATCCAGGGATGCCGTCAATCGTACGTTTCCCCCACTCCATATTGTCACGACCATGTCCGGTAAGGTTAGTGCGTGGCGCATCTCCATGCAAAGAGATAATGGCTAATGTGCGGTCGGGATTCCATGCTGCGAAGTTCCACGGATAGGTAGCCATTGCCGAATGTCCTAAAGGGACAATAGGCGCATATTTCAATTCACTATAGCCACTGACATTCGCAAAATCCTCCATCATCTTTTCAAAGGCTTCCTGACATCCGGTAGTTATATCCCATCTTTGATCCCATCCAGGGGTAATCCATATCAGTGCTATACCCGTTTCTGATAATCTTTCACGAAATAGAGAATTTTCAAACAAAGTCTCCTCTGTCATATTATGATTGCCTATTATCACAGCTTTCACTTGAGTACAATCGGAAGGTATCCACAAGAATGCTTGCGGATGATCGTTCGTTTCGTTGGAAATAATACTTGGTAGTTGTACAGACCACTGCCATTCGGCTGCTATAATGCTGGGTAACAGAATAACGGACATTATTCCAAACACCAAAAATCGAAGTAGTTTCATGTTTAATTCATTTATCATTGTTTTATATAATACGCAGCAGGAAGAAAGTATACTCAACCGAAAAATACAAAAAAACTATTATTATAGGAAGCCTTTCACTGACTATTCCATAAAAACGTTGTATCTTTATTCTCAATTTAAGAAAGGAGTGATATGGATTTACGTACAGCAAACGTAACAAGATATATTCTTCCCTTGCGGGAAGGAGGGTCATTGCCGGCTTTGGCTGAAGCGGATGATGAATTTAAATATGTCGTAAAATTCAGAGGAGCAGGACATGGGACTAAAGCCCTTATTGCCGAATTGATAGGGGGAGAAATAGCCCGTACACTGGGATTCAGAGTTCCGGAGATTATATTTTTGAATCTGGATGAGGCTTTCGGACGGACAGAAGCGGATGAAGAAATACAGGATTTACTGCAATGGAGCCGTGGGTTGAACATGGGTCTGCATTTCCTGTCCGGTTCATTGACGTTCGACCCTGTTGTGCATAAGGTGGACGGTAAAACTGCTTCGCAAATTGTATGGCTGGATGCATTATTGACCAATGTAGACCGTACAATCAAGAATACGAATATGCTGATGTGGCATAAAGAATTGTGGTTAATCGATCATGGAGCTTCCCTTTATTTCCATCATTCGTGGACGAATTGGCAGAAACACGCACTTAGTCCGTTCGTACAAATAAAAGATCATGTACTATTACCGTTTGCCGATCAGCTGGAAGAAGTAGACGCAACATTCAAACAACTACTTACCGATGACAAGATACGGGAGATAGTCAATGCCGTCCCTGACGACTGGCTGAACTGGACGGAAGGACAGGAAACTCCGCAAGACTTGAGAGATGTTTATATTCAATTTTTAGAAGAAAGGATCAAGCATTCCGAAATATTTGTAAATGAAGCGCAAAATGCAAGAAAGGCACTTATATGAATACGCAGTTATCCGTTTCGTTCCTAAAGTAGAACGTGAGGAATTTATCAATGTAGGTATTGTACTGTTTTCCAAACGGTGCAAATATCTCAAATCTCTTTATACAATAGATGAAAACAAATTGAAACTGTTCTCTTCCGAATTGGACATCAACTGTCTGATAGAAGGTCTGAAAGTCTTCGACAAGATTTGTCAGGGAAATAAAGAAGGAGGAGTTATTGCCAATATGGATATTCCGGATCGCTTCCGGTGGCTGACTGCGGTAAAAAGCTCCTGTATTCAAGTGTCCCGTCCTCATCCGGGATTCTCTACAGATTTAGATAATACTTTAGAAAGGTTATTCAAGGAATTAGTTCTTTAATTCCTTGAACAACCTTTCCACTCAATGAATGAGAAAACTCTCTTCTTCTCTCATTACACCCCGGAAATGGTGAAGTGGTTGATTAATTACAGCAAATAATACCTCACTATATTTTTCAGGCACGGATTACACGGATTTCACGGTTTTAGAAATGATGGTTGCATAAAGCAACAGTGTAATCTGCGTTATCTGTGCCTAAAAAGAAACATAAACTTGCCTACTTAAGCGGAATAAAATGCAATGCGGCTCCGCCACTTGCTTTTAGCTTCAAAACAAGCTTATCTCCGGCTTTTATCTTCTTATGAGTACTGCGTACTTTCGTTCGTGTATTCAGCTTGTTATCATCTTCGTACAGGTGAAGCATATACTTCTTACCCGCTTCCAGAAAATCCGTAGTCAATGTAATTGTGCGGGCTTCCGTATTCGTCATTGCTCCTACAAACCAGTCATTCCCCGAACGACGTGCCTGAACGATATACTCACCAATTTCTCCATCAAGCGCACGGCTATCGTCCCATACACTTGGAATGGCTTTCCAAAATTCGAGTTCTTCTTCTCCTTTATAAAATTCAGGCCGGTCATACCAGAACATAAACTGCAAAGGACTGTAATACACTGCTGCCATTGCCAACTGATGCGCTTTCGTATTCTTCACTCTGCCATTAAAATAACACAGTGTATAATCCGCAGCGCCTGCCAGGAAACGTGTATACGGAAGAATCGTGTTATGTAAAGCATCCGGCATCTCTTCATTGCCACCGATGCCTTCCTGTGTCATCAAGTTAGGATAAGTACGGCTGAAACCTGTCGGACGATATTCGTCATGAATATCTACCATCAGACCATATTCTCCACATTTACGAACTGCATCATGCAGCCAAGTACTCCAACGCTGATTACCTATCTGTACAAAACCGAACTTGATACCTTTCAATCCCCATTTTTTATACAAAGGCAACAGAGTATCCAACTGCTGCACTAATGCACGCTGATTGACATACACCATAAGTCCGATTCCTTTCGATTCGGCATATTTACACAAAGCGGGTATATCAAGGTCTTTATCCGGAGAAACAGTAGTAGCGTCCGAACTCATTTTCATCTCTGGTCCGTACCATCCTGCATCCATGTGCACATACTGAATACCACGTTCTGCCGCAAAGTCAATGGCTGCTTTTACTCTATCTTGTTTCAAGTCGCCCGAACGGAATACCTTCCCGGGTTTAATCCAAGAAGTATCAGCCAGTTTGCAAGCCGGATTCAGATTCAAGACAATATCATTGTTATTAATTAAATCGACCGGACGTTCGCCAACCATGATTACACGCCAAGGAGTACTGTAAGGAGAAATAATATCAACACTACTATACAGGCTTGTCTCCAAAGTGGAAGGTTTCTCTGCCGATAAACGGAATTTACCACGAACATAATCCACCATTTCCGCTTCCAACAAAGCTACAGATAATCCATCAGGCAGTTTCAAGGTCAAAGGACGCTCACTCTCCTCTTTGCCCCATCCTTTCAACGGACGAAGTTCATAAGGTCCTTGCGCCCAACGTTCATAATACGCCATCGTTCCTTCAGGCATTGTGAAGCTAGTCTGCTCACCGACGATATGCAAGAAAAGCCCGTTTGTCATTTCCGGAAAATGATAGCGGAAAGCAACTCCTTCATTATAGGCACGAACTATGATATTCATAAAGTAATTCTTACGCTTATCATAACCACCGTCCTGATTGCCATTTCCTTCTCCCTTCTTGAGTTTCAAAGTCATCTCATTGTAGCAATCACGTACTTCTGCACGTTCGCCATATACAGGCTTCCATCTCTCGTCCGTCTTTTGATGTTCAGTCTCTGTCAACTTCAGATTCTCACACCAAAAATGACAAGTATCATTCGGTATACCCAACGCCGATTCAAATAACTGATTTTCAATCAGAACACCCAGTTTACTTTCTTCAATCACCGGACGATTCTTATAAGTCAAGGTATAATACATTTGTGCATTATCCTCTCCCACCGCACGTTGATAAAAGGTAAAACGATAAGCTCCATCAGGAGACGTCAGTTCCTGACGGGTTTCTGTCATCACATCTTGCGCTTTTACCAATGCCGGTATCACCAACAACAAAAGCAAAATTCTTTTCTTCATTCTATTTACGTTCATGTTTATTCATCTTTCCTAATTATATACGAACGAGGAAGAAATTATACTCAAATGTTTATTGCCTGAAAAGCTTATTCCATCTGTTCCCTATAAAAAGTAGGTGTCATTCCTGTCACCCTTTTAAAAATGCGGTTAAAATGTACAGGTGATTCAAATCCGCAAGTAGCACTGATTTGAGATATATTCATCATACTACTATTCAATAGTTTACAAGCATATCCGATACGCATATCAAGTACATACTCTTTAAATGTCTTTCCTGTGTTTTCTTTAAAGTATCGGCAGAAAGCAGCAGGGTTCATCGCTGTATAAGAAGCAATTTCATCCAGACCGATAGACTCGGTATAATGTTTATTCAAATAGGCAATCACCTTTTCCATTCTTTCATTACGCATAATAGAAGGGGACGGAGTATAATGAGAAGTAGTCAGATATTTCTTATGATTACTGGTAGCCATCATCTGTAGAAGTGAAAGCAACAGGATGATTTGATCTGCTCCTTTGGCAGAAGGAATTTGTTCCAATAACTTAATGCTTTTCCCCGAACGGGTAATTGTGAATTTAATTCCTCTGCAAGCATCCTCCAATAAATTCCTGATAGGAATAAACTGGGAGTATTGAGAAATAGAATAATGCATAAAATCTTTCTCAAACTGAATATTGACTCCTCTTACTTTCGGTTCGGATTTTTCTTCGTTATCAGATCCTTCCCCGCCGTCCGGTGGACTTTGCATACTATGAGGCAGTTCGGAACCGAAAAGAATCAAATCACCTTTTGAATAGGAGATAATGCTGTCACCCACCAGACAATCCCCCTCTCCCTTCTCCACATAAATAATTTCATACTCACTATGAAAATGCCACGGATACGTGAAACGTGGATATTCATAAAAGCGGGCACGGACGGGATTAGAAGTCGTAATAGTCAACTTCTCATTCATTATCTTCTTCATAAATCTCCTTTCTAAACTGCTTTTGCAAAGATAGGTAAATATCTTGCAAAAATACGCATCATAGCATGTATAAAAACCCGCTATTTTTGCATCCATTCATAAAAACATTTGATAGAAACCATGAACGAATTATTTAGTATTGCCGGTAAAGTTGCTGTTATTACCGGAGCAGGTGGTGTACTGGGCGGAAATATTGCCCAACACTTTGTACAGCAGGGAGCAAAAGTTGTAGCTATTGACATTCGTCAGGAGCAACTGGACAACCGTGTGGCTGAACTTAAGCAATATGGTAACGATGTAATCGGCATCATTGGTAATGTACTTGACATCGCCAGCCTGGAGAAAGTAGCCGAAGAAGTCGTAGCCAAATGGGGGCAGATTGATATTCTACTGAATATTGCCGGTGGCAATATGCCGGGAGCCACTCTCGAACCGGATCAGCACTTCTATGATATGGACATCTCTTGCTGGGAAAAAGTGACTAACCTGAATATGAATGGGACAGTCTATCCGTCTATGATATTCGGTAAGGTAATGGCAAAACAGAAGAAAGGATGCATCATCAATGTATCTTCTATGGCTGCTTATAGTGCTATCACCCGTGTACCGGGATATTCGGCCGCTAAAACGGCAGTAGCCAACTTCACCCAATGGCTGGCAAGCGAAATGGCACTGAAATACGGTGATGGTATCCGTGTAAATGCTATCGCTCCGGGATTCTTTATCGGTGACCAAAACCGTCGTGTACTTATCAACCCGGATGGTTCATTGACCGACAGAAGTAAAAAGGTGTTAGCCAAAACTCCGATGAACCGTTTCGGCGATATCAAAGAATTGAATGGTGCCGTACAATTCCTGTGCAGTGAAGCCGCTAGTTTCGTAACGGGAGCTATGTTGCCTATCGATGGTGGTTTCAGTGCATTCAGCGGCGTTTAATATTTAATCTTTTAATTTATTCAAACGTTATGATGGAAAAAACATGGAGATGGTTCGGCAAGAAAGATAAAATCACCTTGCCAATGCTCCGTCAGATAGGTGTTGAAGGAATCGTCACTGCATTACACGAGGTACCGAACGGAGAGATTTGGACAGTAGAAGCCATCAACGATTTAAAATCGTATATTGAATCGTATGGGATGCGCTGGTCGGTCGTGGAAAGCCTTCCGGTTTGTGAGGCAATCAAGTATGCGGGTACGGAACGTGAACAGTTGATTGAAAATTATAAAGTAAGTCTTGCCAACCTGGGTAAATGCGGAGTGAAAACAGTCTGTTACAACTTCATGCCGGTAATCGACTGGATACGTACGGATTTACAGTACCCTTGGCCGGACGGTACCAGTTCGCTTTACTACGACCGTATTCGTTTCGCTTACTTCGACATCAAAATACTGGAACGTGAAGGAGCTGAAAAAGACTATACAGAAGAAGAACTGCATAAAGTTACCGAACTGGACAAAGTGATTACAGAGACCGAAAAGGACAATTTGATTGATACTATTATCGTCAAGACACAAGGATTTGTGAACGGTAATATCAAAGAAGGAGATAAAAACCCGGTTGCTATATTCAAACGTCTGTTAGGTTTATATAAAGACATAGACCGGGACGCTTTACGAGAGAATATGTGTTACTTCCTTTCTGCAATTATGCCTGTATGCGATGAATATGGTATCAACATGTGCGTACACCCGGATGATCCTCCATTCCAGGTTCTCGGCCTACCCCGTATTGTCACCAATGAAGAAGATATAGCCTGGTTCCTGAATGCCGTAGACAATCCGCATAATGGGCTGACTTTCTGTGCAGGTTCTCTTAGCGCAGGCGCACATAATGATACTCGTGAATTGGCGAAGAAGTTTGCAGGAAGAACCCATTTCGTTCATCTACGCAGTACAGAGGCCATGCCGGGTGGAAACTTCATCGAAAGTTCTCATCTATCAGGAAGAGGACATCTGATTGATCTCATCCGCATTTTCGAGAAAGAGAATCCGGGACTTCCCATGCGCGTAGATCATGGACGAATGATGCTCGGAGATGAGGATAAAGGCTACAATGCCGGTTATTCTTTCCACGGACGTATGCTGGCTTTAGCACAGGTAGAAGGAATGATGGCTGTGGTGGATGATGAGAAACAACATAAGATAGAATTTTAATCTTATTTTTCATCAATATACTTTGAAATACAGGAAAGGAGCTTTACTTTTGTGAAGAAATAAAAAAGAAGAATATCATGAAAGCAAAAATGACGAAGCTCTGTCTACTATTTATTCTATTATGCTCCCTTCCTGTATTTTATTCATGCAGCGACGAAGCTGATGCTTTTTACCTATATGAATATTGGGAAGTGATGTTCGACCCGGAACCTCCTATCAGTGAAACCAGTTTGTCAATCACGGGAGGAACAAAGTTGGGAATTAAAGGTGGCGTAGCTCCTTATACAGCAGAAATAGCCGATGGGCAAATTGCTATAGCTTATGTGGACGAAAACAATGATATTCAGATCAGCTCTATAAAACTGGGCAACACGTCATTGATGGTAAAAGACGCTGATGGAAGAATCATAAAAATAGGACTAAAGGTCGTTAACGGCAAACAATCTTTTTCAGTGAATTCTGTGGAAGCAAGAATCACAGGAATAGATGAAAGTCTGTTGGATGAACAACAAAAAGAAAAACTAGAAGCGGTCATAAAAAAGATAAAGGATGAAGCGGGTATACAAGCTACAGGAGTAATAGCTTTCTCTTATGACCAAAAAAGTAGTGGTAAAGTGACAATTGTTACTAGTAAAGATAATGCTCCGAAAATAGAAGGAAGCTTCTCCCGCTCCACATCAGAGTCAGGCACTACATTCCAAATTACAATCAATGGTAAAGAGTATGACTGCAAATTTAAACTTCCCGAACGTCCCGATACTTCAAAGAGTATCACCACACGAGACCTTGGCCCGATTCCTTATTGGTTAGTGGAAGATGTGACTGAAGATTATAAATCAGATGTGACCGACCTATTCGGAATAAATGCCACCTCCCTGAAAATAGAACGCATTTATATAGGTTCATTCACTCCTTTACGATAGGTTTATTCCTCTTTCTATAAAATAGATGCGGCAAAAAGCACGAAAAACTGTTTTTTGTCGCATCTTTCATCTTTTAGTTATTAGCTACTTTATCCGTATCTTCTCTACAAAATCTTTTTTATCTATATTCAATTCTTCCAAAGAAGTGATCCGCCTACCGTTCAACACAATGTTTTCGAACAAAATATTCTCAATCTTCCTATTTTTATCATAACCTTCTATTAAAGAAGAATTGATATATTTCCCGGTACATGAAATATTACGGAATGTTATGTTCTTGACACCTCTGCCGGGACCTGTATTGTATTTTTGGTTATACATCACCCGAAGATGAAATAACTGTCCTTCCTGAATATGTTCCACACGAATGTCCTCAAAAGTAATGTTTTGTGCCAGGTTGTGATCCCCTACATTGATAGTCATACAGCCTTGGTAATCACGATCATCCTCATCATGCTCCAATATATCAATATTCCTGAATACTATATCTTCCAAAACTTCATCTCCCGTTTCCGTATTTCCATGTGTACCGATATTGATAGGATGCGCAATATCTGCCCATAGAGTAGAATTAAGTACATGAACATTGCGACAGTCTCCATAATAATTCCAACGATGCGTATAAAGAGCTATACAATCATCCGAATTACGAAGAAACACATCATCAATCATCACATCCGAGCAGGACATAAAATCCAGCCCATCACTCCAACCCTGATAGCTGAATGATTTCAGATTTTTAATAGTAATTCCGGTAGATTGTCCCCCAGAGACAGTATAATGCCGTGGATTTACCACCGTAACTCCATCAATCAGTACATTCCGGGAGTAGGTAACCGAAATTCCCTGTTGCGGTTCAAGCAACATGCCATGTCCCAATATTTTCACATTTTCTACACTGTCGCAAATGAGACAACCTTTCAAAACGGCACCACCTTCTAAATAAACCGTCGTATTACTGGGAATACGGAAGCATTTTCCAGCCGTATCAGTCGGTTCATGTATTCCAGCTTCAAAATAAATCACGTTCGGATCATTCTTATCTGGCACATTTTTGATGATAGGATTGGCAAATACATGCAAATTATTCAGGCGATCTCCATTAAACTCGACCGACAACTTTTGTGGTTTATCTATCGTAAACAATAGAAAGTTACCATCAATCTCCGGTTGGATACCTTTGGATAAAGGACGCACCACTGCCGAACGGATTTCCCCATTGTTCTTTTGTACCAATACTTCCACTTTCCCTGAAAAGTCGAACTGAACCATCGTGGCATCGGACTTCGTATCCATATCCACCTTTACGTTATACTCATAAAGATCTACCCAGTCTTTTTCTCCCACTTGCCGTACTTTTACCGTATAGTCATCATTGTGACGGGCATAATAGATGCCTTGAGGTACCGGATAGATGACTATTTCTGCTTGTATGACTCCTGTGGTCATTACAAGTAAAAATGTGAGCGCTATTCTTATTAGTTTATTCATTTCAAGTTTTTACTAATACCGTTAATGTCCTGGAATTCACCACAGATTGATACAAATAATCCATCCACACTGGCATATCCGAATCTGTGGCGAAGTCTAACACATTTTATTCATTTTATCTTGCATACATCAGCGTACCGAGCCCAAGTACGTCATAGCCACCGGAGTTAGCGTCATAATACCCACCTCCTCCTTCTATTCCTACATATTCCGTAGCTATCTTAGTATATTTGAGATTATCATCCGAGATGTCTTTTACCCCTTTGTAATGATAGTAAGGCAACGCCCATATTGCACGTTTGATCCATTTACCGCCACCAAGTGTTGTTTGCTCTTCCGGAATCGGATATCCCCATTGACTCTGTTTTTGCCATATATAAGTAGTATATGGTACAGTCTCATTAGTGTAATTACAACAAGCAGCATATTCACAAGCCCGCATGAACAGATTGTCATCATAAGCAAAAAAATCGTCTCCCTGACTCCATGCCAACTGACAAATAACTCCCATCAATCCGACACACATCAACGTGTGCCCTTGGTCACGTCCACTTTCCTGCCATTGAGCAAAGTTATAGTCCGGTGCATAATCGTGATAGATAGCACGACGTAAACGTCCGTTTGTATCACCCGTCTGCAAATGGTCGATACCTTCATTATAAATATCACGACGATCGGTTACAATGCCGATAGCCATTTTAGCCGCTATATTACAAAGACACCAGTTAGCCCAATAATGTAACGCATTCGTATCGTGATGACGTTTCAAGAAATCATCATTAGCAGGATAGAACACTTTAAGCAACCAATTCTGGAACGCTGCGAAGTCCGCACGATCCCATCCTTCATAATCCCTCAATAATTCACCGGCAATAGCAAATTCATAACCATAAAGTCCTGCGGCAAGCGATAAATTCGTATTACCTGTTACACCTACACAAGTCTGTACCCACTTATTCAGATTCTCCACTGCTTTTGCCGCATATTCATCATCTTGTTCAATCTTCCAACGAAGCGCCTGCTGATATGCAATAGTGGCCCCTCTGGCTGCATTCATATAATTTTCATCACCGGAAACTCCACGTTTAATCCATTCCGTAGGATAAGTATCTGCCGTCTTCTGCGAAAACTGACTTTCTACTAATAATTGATAAGCGCTAACCCAAGGCTCTTCTCCGGCAGCTTTTTTATCCCGGATACGCTGGAAGTCTTCCTCTGTATGCAACCCTTCATGCAGCATGGGTTCCGTTGACGGCTTAAGTTCAACCTGTTCCAAATTTACGTTATTATCAGGAAGAGGAATTTTATTCAAATCAGTTTCCACATTGACACCCGGAAGGTCAATGCCGTCCCCACATCCTACTAAAAACAGGGTAGCAAATACTGCGGTTATATAATATATCTTTTTCATCATATTTTTGGTTTAATGGTACACCGTATCTACCATTGATTACGGTGCACCCAATTATAGTTTATTGCTCTACTAACTCTAATTTGAAATTATCTATCTTAGCCCGTCCTTGTTTTACTGTAATCGTACATACAAAACCAATGACAACATCGGTAGGCTCTTCAACAGAAATATCAACTACTACATCACCCGTACCTGAAATAGAAGCGTTTGCCAGACTCTTACTTGGTATATCACTCGTATTTGCCATCTCATTACCTTTACAAACCGCAACATAACCGGTAAAACCTCTGCCGTCATATTCATAAACGTGTGCCGTCAACTTATATTTTCCTTTTTGAAGATGAGAAGTCTGATATACCTTACCATCATTTTTAGGATTGTCAAATCCCCAATCTGTTTGTAAAGCCAAACCTGCATCACTTCCATCACCATATTTCGTTTTAAATGCCAAATCAACAGCAGCACCTCCTTCACCAGCAGTCAAGTTAGAGTTCTGAACTATCCAATAAGCAGCTTTTGCCCACTCTCCTTTTTTATGGAATCCTTTATCCCCACCTTCTTTTACATATTCAAAAGGCTGTTTATAGTTCATGAGTACATATTGAGAAATATCTCCATCCACCGGCAGAGGTTGCAACATATCACTCTCTACGGGTTGTGCAATACCTTCAAACACCATTGTTACTTTTCCACCATTGAAACCCTGCGGAACCGTTACAGTAATAGAAGTCGTAGTAATCTCTTTAACCGTAACGGGTACGGATATTCCCTCAAAAGTAACTGCAACAGAATTCTTATCCGTTCCAAAACCCTTTCCTGTAAATGTTATTTCCTGTCCGGCTTTTACTAATGTACCATAAGGATAAATATACGGTGTTTCAACAGAAGTGATTTCTGGAGTTTCCCAAACCTCAAATGTGCCCGATTCGCCCATCTCTATTTCCTTACCCTGAATGATCAGTTTAATCTTCACCGAAGCTTCAGATGAAACTCCTTTGGGAACATTCACTACGATATTACCTTTATCATTCAGTGTCACTTTATCACAAACTGTTTCTCCGAAAAAGACCTGAATATTTTCAGCTTTCGTACCAAAGTTCTGACCAATGATCGTTACTTCCGCATTAATATATCCGGCTTTCGTTGAAATGCCTGTTACTGTCGGCATCGGTAATACCGTATATTTCAACTGTGTCCCGATAGTTTCAAACGGAGTAATGACAGTAATTGTATAATCTCCGGCTTCCAACGAAGCAGGTACAGTGAGTGGAATACTCTTATCCATCAAATTATCTGTATCTATTACAGCTTCTACAGGTTCTCCGCCAGCTTTAGAGAAAATTACTTTCAAAGGCTCCAACCCTTCAACAGACTTATCCAGCAATTCTTGCACAAGATTGGTTCCTGTTATTGTAAATTTACTGCCAGCAAAACCTGATGGAACCGGTTCGTCTTCCTTAGGAATATCAAGCGTTGCGTGCTTCAACACAGTGAAAGGATAAGAAGCCAAATCAATCGTTTGTTCTGCCATAATAAGTGTCATAACTCCACTGACAGCTGTCTCGGGAATTTTGGCCGTAAATTCGGTATCAGTAGGTGTACCCACAATCTCTGCCTTGTCTGTAGAAGTCCCGAAAGTCAAAGTATACAGTGTTTTAGAAGAAACAAATTCTTGTCCTTCGAAAACAATACTGGCACCCGGAAAACCATAAGAAGGTTTCACTACGCTGACACCCGGCTTACCAAGTACACGATAAACTAGATCAGTCTCCACACGTTGCCCGAAAACCTCAACGGTTATCTTTCCGTTTGTTGCCGATTCCGGCACTTTCGCAAGGATAGCATCATCGGCACAGGAGACTACTACTGCCTCCTGGGAACCGATAAACACTTTTACATCTTCAGTTCTGATTCCAAAATCATCACCATTAATGGTAAATTCATTCCCAACATATCCTTCGACGGGTTCTATCTTTGTTACGGTCGCCACAGGATCAGTGTAACTCATTGGAACAAATTCTTCATTGTCCTCGTCACAAGCAGCTAATGCGAAAAACGAGAGAAAAACGGGAAACAGATAGCTATATATTTTCTTCATAATCTTAATTATATTATCACGATGAATTACTCTTTTTTCTTTTTCCACATTATTCAAGAATCAATTTCAATTCTGTCACCTTAAAGTATGAATTACCCTTTGCCAGTGAAGTCAGGAATCCAATAACAACGTCCGTTGTCTCCGTTACTTCAAATGAAGGTGTAACCAACGTACCCGAATCATTCGCTGTTCCCATTTTATCATAGGCCACATAAACTCCATTTAATTGCTCAAGATCAGCGACATTCGGTATATCACTTTCACTATCTCCTTTAGCTATCAATACGGAAATAAAGTTCCCCGCATCAGTAACTACCAATGTATATGCATAAGTGACTTCCAGTCTGTATTTACCAGGACGGAGCGTAGCAACCTGCCACATTTTCCCATTCGTATAAGCTTCTTTATCCCATCCATTCTGGAATGCTAACGTTAAGCCTTCTTCTGATTTATATTGCATTCCGGAAACAGTCGTATTGCCTTTTGCATTGAACGATGCTGCATTTTGATTCCACACTGCCGGAGTCCACCATTCACCGTTCTTCCAACTTTCATCATTTGCCTTGGCAAACGGCTGCTTATAGTTTTGAAGATAAAGCACTGTCACATCACCCTTCGAATTAGGATTGAACATTGCACCACCTGTCATTGTATATCCGTGAATAGTCACAGTCACACTACCTGTCTGATAATCAGCAGGAGTTGTCGCAACAATAGTAGACTCATCCACCAGCTCAAATTCGGCCGGCGTTCCATTGAAACTAACAGAAATATCGGATGGATCCGTACCAAAATTTTCACCTGTTATAGTAACCTTGTCTCCCGTATCAGCTACCCCTTCACCGTCTTCACTATCAGAAGTCACTGTAATGACACGTGGTGTAGGTAGTACTGTATAATGACCGATATTCTCCACCTTTTTATTATAAATCTGTAAAGACAGATTGCCTGTTACTGCCGTTTCCGGCACCTCCACTACCAAACGGTTGTTCTTGCAGTCGAGCACTTTATTGGATTGGGCTTCACCGAAGAAAACTTTCACTGCTTCAGCACGATCACCGAAATTAGTTCCTGTAATAACAACCTGCGTAGTGACATATCCATCTGTGGGATATATACTCTCCACTACCGGCACAGGATAATCATAAACTCTATACTTGGGGTCTTGCTCACAACCGGAGAAAAGTGCGGAAACGCAAGCAAGTATTGCCAAGTGAAATGTATATTTGAATAAAAACTTCATATAATCTATGGTATTATACGTTAAACAATTGAATGATTAATATCCCGGATTTTGTACCAGATTCGAATTCAGATTGATTTGATTTCTTGGAATCGCCCACAAATAATCTCCTTTAGTAAATGCACAGTCAGATGATTTGAGGAGCACTACACAAGGTAATTTTCCTTTACCTGTTTCTACAACTTCCGTTCCTTTCGTAAAAATAGCCGGATTGAAAGCACTGGTAGCATTCCCGTTTTCGTCTACAAATGCTGTAGGATAGCTGGCATTACCTACCACCGCACCGCAACGAGACTCATTCAGATTCTCTTCCGCAATGCCCCAACGTTTCAGGTCGTCACAACGGAAACCTTCCATATAGAGTTCCAATGCACGTTCACGACGGATCTCATCCAACATTACCTGATTAACTGTCTTAGTCGCATTTGCCGGCACTCCTTCCTGAATTCGCTTTGCCAATGCATTTGTTAGGTTGGCAATTCCCGCACGGGCACGGATTTTATTTATCGACTTATTCAACTGGTCATCTGATATTTCACCATAGCGTTCCATCACAGCTTCGGCATAGTTCAAGTATACTTCTGCTAACCGAAGTACCGGATAATTGGCCGACTCATCTTTACTTTGACGTTGAATATCAGTAATTGCAAACTTAGAAACGCCATACCCACAATTCTCAACTGTCAGGCTCGTAGCATACGAACCTACATAAGAAGTCAAACGGAAATCACGATTCTGAAATTCGTCCCCCGGATTCTTATATCCCTGGAACTTATCAGACATACTAACCGGAAGCCCGTCAGTGCATAAAAACATATCAATCAATTTCCGGCTGGGACGCATATCCGTATAAATCACCTGATTCAAATCTACCTGTCCTTTACGCGTTTCCTGACTATATACAGAAGCGATGATAAATTCCTTGTTCGTCGCTCTTCCGGCACCGGCAGGATTACTAGCTTCTTCTTCAATATTAAACAGGTAACGATTGCTCATATTTCTCATAGCTGCTACATTGTTATAATTCCAAAGGGAATAAGCAGCATCTCCCATCACTGTTTCGGATAATTGAACGGATTCTTCCAGAAAAGCATTTACCTGATCGGAAGCCGGACCGGCAGAACCTTCAAAATCAGTAGAAGTGCCATTGTACTTCCGCCATGTAGCTTCATAAAGTAACACACGAGCTTTAAAAGCTTGTGCAGCCTGTTTGCTAATTTTGCCTTTGTCGGCAGAAGTGATATTCTGTTCCAACGGCAACCCTGCAATAGCCTCATCCAAATCGGAGAGAATCAAGTTGATAACTTCATAACGGCTGTTACGTTTTCCATATAGCTCCGGTGAAGTCACGTCGAGAACCTTCGTAACGACAGGCACTCCACCAAAAAACTTCAATAAGTAAAAATAGTTATAGGCACGGAAGAAATGCCCTTCGGCTAATTCTTTTTTAATATCCGCCAAATTACCTGTATAGGAAGAAACAGCTCTTTCAAACATGTGATTAGTGGCACGAATATTACTATAGCAATTATTCCAACGACTATCGTCATTAGGAATTCCCATCACACCGGTTCCCACACCATACGAATATCTGAAACAAGTAGAAAGATCGGAGGCTGCATCCATGTGATCGAATATACTTCCATAGGAAGACTGCCATCCCAATAATTGCCCGTAAAGCCCGTTAGCATATTCGCGAAAATGTTCCGGTGTCTTGAAATAAATTACATCTGTCTTGGCATCCAGTGGTTCCAAATCGAGGAACGTATTTACGCATGAAGAAAATCCCAATGCGCAGGTACAAATTAATATATAGTTCGTTATCTTTTTCATATCTTCTGTTCTGTATTTAATTTTCCATAGCTACTATAAAGTGATGTTCAGACCGAACGACCAAGTACGTGCAAACGGGTATCCACTGTTGTTGGAGGCTGCTCCCATTTCCGGGTCGAAACCGTCTCGAATACTGGTAGCTTCCCATAAATCATTACCAGAGAAATAAACACGTACTTTTTCCAGTTTTACTTTGCGAGTCCATATCTGCGGCAATGTGTAGCCGACTATTAATGTTTTCAAACGGATATAGCGGTTATTCTGCATCATAAAGTCGTTATTCTGATAATTCCAGCGTGCAAGATTCGCATTAGTAGTCAGACGAGGAAATTCCGCATTCGGATTGCTCTCTGTCCATGTTTTGCCCAAATATGTCGGGTTCTGATTGGCAGTACGTGTTTGAAAAGGATAAGCCATCCAGTCATTACGGATAACATACTGCTTGCCGACACCTTGGAACATCGCGTTCACATCAAAACCTTTCCATGCTCCTCCCAATGTGAAACCGAAAACAAAATGTGGATTGGAGTCACCAAGATATTGCAAATCGCTATTCTCATTCCCTGCACCGGAAATCTTATAATCACCATTCAAATCCAAACGTTTGGTATCACCCGGACGCAACCGGCTTGCACTTCCTGCTCCTACACCAGTCAGATCTTCTTTACCCTCTCCATAGAGTGCATAATAGCGGTCTACTTCTGCCTGATCTTTAAAGTAACCATCTGTACGATAAAGGAAGTACGAATTCAAAGGATACCCATTCACGGCTGCATTCCAACCAGCCCCATAAGAATCTGCTCCTTCCATCTCTTTCAACAGACTCTTTGTATCACCAATATTAAAGTTGGCATAGTAAGAAAAGTCTTTAATCTGATCGCGCCATCCAATAGTGAACTCCCAACCTTTTACATTCAAATGACCACTATTCGTTTTAGGAGCTTTACCTCCTAAAACACCCGGATATGTGACATTTACCAACATACCGGTATTATCTTTTATAAAATAATCGAATGTAGCTTTCAAACGATTATCGAAAAAGTTAAGATCGATACCAAAGTTTTTCTGTGAAACTTTCTCCCAAGTACGGTCATAAGAAATTAAACCGCCAAAACCTGAAGATACTTGATTAGCAGGTATAGTTCCAAAACCGGCTGTTCCAAGAGAGACAGTAGACACATAATCGTAATCACCCAGCCCGACATCATTACCCGAACTACCGTAACTTAAACGCAACTTACCAAAAGAAAGAACAGGTTTTAAAAATTCTACAAATTGTTCTTCCGAGAACGCCCAGCCCAAAGAAACGGAACCGAAGCTCTTAAAACGATAACCGGGAGCAAACTTGGAATTTCCGTCACGACGCCCCATCAATTCAACCATATATTTTTCCGCATAGTTATAATTCAAACGGGCAATATATGAATAGGTACCATTATGAGTCTTTCCTCCACCGTTACCCTGTGTACCCGTAGCCAAATTCAAATCGTAAATTCCGGCATCCTCAAACTTCTCACGGGCGGTAACGACTTTTTTATTTACCCACTTCTCGGCACTGATACCGAACATAGCATCTATATTATGTACTTCGGCAAATGTACGCTTATATTTCAATAACCCTGAATAGTACTGATACCGGGCATTATTTGCCTGTACCAAATATCCCGGCTGATGAGAATCTTTAAAGTTCATCACATCTTGCGGAGTACTAAGGGTTTGTGTTGTTTCATATACTAACTTCGCCGTCTGCTCGCCGAACCAATTGTAACACTGTACCGGAAGCGAATAGCGTTCTCTACGGTATTCCTCATTTTGAAAGGAAGCAGTACCCTCGAAAGTGATTCCTTTCCAAATATCCACCAATGCTTTGAAATCGACACGGGTAGTCAGTTTTTCCCTCTCGTCACGTCCTCCATCTGTTGTAGCTGCCGCCGCATTGCGGTCGCCCACATTACCAAAGTTGGCATACCATTGTCCATAGGGATTCTTAGCCGGAAAAAACGGAGCATCATTTCCGTAAAGTGTACGGTCGATACCATGTGTCGGTGTTTCAGTATTTGTTTTAATCATACTTGCCGAAGTTTCCAATTTGAACCAATCAGTCAATTTGATTCCATAATTCAAACGCAAGTTCAACTGTTTCTGCCCGTCATAAGCAGTGGCCAGATTGGCTTGGTTATCAGCATAAGCTAAAGAGATGCGGTAATCGGATTTATCTGTAGAACCTGCTACACTCAAATTATGCTGGTAAGAATAACGGCGGGCAAACAATTCATCCAGGCGATTGGCATTACCAACGAACATCGTACCCCAATCGGCTACAGTCGACTCATAAATACCTTCAATGCCTTGAGCCATCTTCTTCAGGTTTTCTTCTCCCCAGCCCCACCAGTCATGTTCCGGCATTTCTTTATTGGCTTCCAGCCACATGGAAGCATATTCCTGCATACTGGGAGAGAAAGCCATAATACCATTGGTAGTGAAACGCATATTGAAGCCATAATCAACCGTTGTCTTGCCTTTACCTTTTTTGGTAGTTACCAAGATAACGCCATTAGCTGCTTTCGCCCCATAAATGGAAGCTGAACCGTCTTTCAAAACACTAATATTCTCAATATCATCTGAGTTTAGATTTTGGAATGACTCTGAATTCAATACAGGTACCCCATCTACAATAATCAACGGACTACCTCCATTGACAGATGTCAGACCACGAATCTGGAAATTTAAACCTTCATTACCCGGACGTGAGGAAGAACGAGTGACTACCAACCCCGGAGTGGCTCCTTGCAGAGCAGCACCGACATTGGTAATGGCACGACTTTCCAATACCTGGCTACCAATTTGTTCTACCGCCCCTGTCAACGTCGCTTTTTTCTGCGTGCCATAACCCACTACAACAACCTCGTCCAGTGCATTATTATCTTCCTTTAATACCACTTTAAAATCAGAGCGGTCGTGAAGGTTAATAATCTGATCTACATATCCGATATAGCTAACTTTTATCTGTTTGGCATCAGCAGGAATATTCAGCGTAAACCGACCGTCAATATCGGTAATTACTCCTGCATTGCTTCCTACGACCACTACATTACAACCAATCAGTGGTTCACCATTCGCATCTGTCACAAGTCCTTTGATGGTGCGGCCCGTCTGGACTACCATCAAACTCTCTTCTACAGAATCATTTGCATAGAGCAATACACCGGGCGAACCACCCAGCAGCATGGCGAAAGCCAATGCGACTCCTTTTGAACATAAGAATTTGGATTTAATTTCCATAATACTATTAAATTGTTAAAGTTAATATGTGTTTTTCCGAATCTGGTATTTAACCGACTTTGGAGAATTCATTTTTCAAATAGGTGCGAACAGTCTTACGAGCCAGTAATAGTTGACATTCTACTGTACGGGGAGATAAGGACAGCTTTCCTGCAATGGCAGGACAAGAGAGTTCATGATTGAAACTAAGTTCATAAATCTGACGGCGTTTGACAGGAAGAGTTTCCATTACCTGATCGTGCATCTTCTTTAGTTCACGAAAATGAATGGTATCTTCTGTGGTATTCCGACTGGTGTCTTCCATCCTATTATATACGTAGGCGACGAAATCTTCCTGTTTATAATAACGACGGATTTTATCGGTTACTATATTGCGAGCGATGGTAAAAAGCAAAGACCAGACTGTATCTTTGTTCACGAATGCCCTGTGTTCCCATAAGCGGACAAAGACATCCTGTGCCAAATCTTCCGCTTCATGCGGATGGCAAATGCGGATAGCGATATAGTTCTTGATATACTCCTTATATTTAAGATAGCATTCAGAGAAGAAGTCGTCAAATGTAGCTTGCTGTTTATTCATGGCATTAAATTTATCCGTTTAACGATGATACAAAAGTAGGAACAAGTTTCAAATTCAAATACCACAAAAGTAACAGATAACAAAACTATCGTAACAAGCGTGTATTTTTGCAAAAACTTCCCATTTCATCGGGATAAATCTAACCGTTACACCAATAAAAAAGGGGATGTCGTTACATTTGACGACTCCCCTGTTCTTATATTTGCATGGATGAAAGCTTTCATCCGGAAGGATTCATTATTTATTTTCCTGTGATGCCTGGAAATCCGGTATACGTTTTACGTTCGCACCTTTCATCACACCTCTTTTGATCGCTTCATTCGTATCGCTGATTTCTTTCTTCACACGTTTATAGTATTCTTTTGTCAGTCCTTTCTCTACTGCTTCCGATTCTGTTACTGCCCAAAGATACTGATAATCCATCAACATCAAATCCGGTGCCACTATTTTAAAGAAAACACTATCATTTGCAAATTTTTCACGTAAGTCTCCCAAATAGATGGTATCTGCAGGATTTACCTCCTTAACATTTGCATTATTTTTTGAACTGCTACCTCCGCAAGAGGATAACATCAAACCTCCTACCAATGAAATTAAAACTAATACTTTCATATCAACATATATTATAAAATAAAACTTTTTCTGCTCCAATGTGAACAAGATCTTACAATTATCTCACTTATTGAGCGCAAATGTAATAATTAAACTACAAACACAAACACAATGTCATTCTTTTCTTCCCGATTCCTCGGCATATTGCTTGGGAAGCATCCCGAACATTTCTCTAAAACACTTCGAGAAATAGCTGGGTGAACTGAATCCTACCCGGTTCGCTATTTCAACAATCGGCAACTGACTTCCTTGTAATAATTGTGCCGCCCGTTTCAAACGGATGCTGCGAATAAAGTCTGTCGGTGTGTGTCCGGTGATGGATTGCAGCTTGCGGTAAAGGCTCATACGCACCATACCCAAATCGCCACTCAATTCTTCTACGCCATATTCCGGATTGTCCATGTTCTTTTCTATGTATTCCAGACACTTCTGTATGAGCTGTTCGTCTACTGAAGTAATGGTGATAGCACTCGGATTTACTTCTATGTTTTTACGGAATTCCTGTTTTCTCTTTTCCTGCTGCTCTATCAGCTTTTCAATGCGTACCATCAGCATATCAAAGTTGAAAGGTTTCGACATATAAGAGTCTGCTCCTACTTCATAGCTGTTAATCTTGATATCATCGGCAGTACGGGCTGTCAATAATATCACAGGTATATGGGAAGTCTGCACGTTCGTCTTGATCCGACGGCAAAGTTCGATACCGTCTACTTTCGGCATCATAATATCGCTGATAATCAGGTTCGGATTTTCCTCTATCGCTTTTCGCTCTCCTTCCTCGCCGTCTGCCGCTTCAATGATTTGATAAAAATCTTCTAACTGTTCTTTCAGGAAAGTACGGAATTCCTGATTGTCCTCCACTAACAACAGTTTCTTCAGGTTATCATCGACTGTAGATGTAGTGGTTTCTTTCTCTTTAATGTCTGGTGTTTCCGTTCCGATGATTTCTTCCGGCAGTTCGTTCGGTTCCGGTTTCAGGTCCATCGGCAACCAAACGGTGAATACTGATCCACGATCTATCCGGCTGTCCACTTTAATACGGCCACCATGTATATTTACATATTCCCTTACCAAATGAAGTCCGATGCCACTACCTATTTTTTCGTCTCCTTCATTTCCTACCTGATAGAAACGGTCGAAGATATAAGGAAGGTCTGATTCGGATATTCCGATTCCAGTGTCCGATACGGATATTCTCACGTAGTTTCTTCCTTCTATTTCTTCTGTTGCAAGCAGTAAGTCTACCGTCCCGCCTTCCGGCGTATATTTGAAGGCATTGGACAAAAGATTATTCACAATCTTATGTACCTTATCCCGGTCGAAGAACATATAAAGCGCTCTATGTTCAGATTGGTTCACAAAGTTAAGGTGCTTCTCTACTGCCATTGGCATGAAGTTGTTATAGGCAGAAACAATAAATTCCTCCATATCGCCGTTCATCAGATGCAACCTCTCTCCTTTCATTTCCAGTTTGCGGAAATCGAGTAGCTGATTCACCAATGACAATAGGTTTTGAGCATTCTTATAGATGGTATTCAGTTGTTTTTTCATCGCATCGTCTGTCAATCGACGTATCACCATGTCTAATGGCGTGATAATCAATGTCAGCGGAGTGCGGAGTTCATGGCTTATATTTGTGAAGAAGCGGAATTTCATCTGATCCAGTTCTTCTTTCTGCTTCAACGCTTCCTCTTCTTGCATACGAATCATCTTCTGCCGGTTGCGGCGGTTTATTACGTAGATCAGCCCGAAGATTAAGAGAATAACTAAAATTGCATAGAAAATACGAGCGGCCAGTGTATCCCAGAATGGGGGATGAATTACAATTTTGAATGCAGACTCCGGTCCCCATATCCGGTCGTTTCCGGCAGCGGACACACGGAAGATGTATTCGCCCGAAGGGAGATTATTATAGACCACACGTCCTTGTCCATTCTCAAAAAGGGTTTCCGTCCATTCTTTGTCAAATCCTTCCAGTTGGTAACGGAAAGAGGTTTGAGAAGGATTAGGGAAGTTCAGACCAGAAAACTCAAGTGTGATATAGTTCTCATCATATTTTAATTGTACTTCGTCCGAATAACTTAATGCTTTATCAAATAAGACACGTCCGTTATATATTTCGCCCGAAACAACCGGAACATTAAACAAGCGGAATGAGGTAAACAGAGGACGATTGAGGCACTGATTATCTATCATGTTTTCTGGTGAGAAAGCAATAAAGCCGTTCATCAGCCCCAGGAAAAGCTGATTGTCCCTGGTCATTAACGAAGGGAAACTATATAAATCATCCTGACGGATTTCATCTTCCGACAGACAGCTGATTACATGAAAACTGTATTTATCTGCTCTTCTGTCTACTTTTATCTTATAAATAGAAGTGACTGTCGAAATCCATATATCATGGTTCTTATCTTCCACTACGTTCAGGATAGCTTTAGACAGACCTTCTTCTTTCCCTAATGTGTAGCTTTGCCCATTGTAAGTCAAAACGCTCAAGCCATATTGTGTAGCAAACCATAAAGTTCCCTCATGGTCTTTGAGGATCTGATTATACTTGATACTTCCCTGATTGAAAATAGAATTAGCCTGCCCGTCTTCCTCCGGTATCCATATTTTATTCGTTGCAGGATCGTAAATGTAGAGTCCATTATCACTGCCTACGACCAACCGGGATCGATTATCTATGGCCAATGCATTCGCTACTTTATATTTTTTGAGTTCGGGAAACTGTTCGGACAATAAGTTTATTTGCCCGTTTTCAGGATTGAATAATCCTACACCACCATATATACTTACCCACAATCGACCGGAAGAATCTTCGACCATGACACGGATATTACTGAAATCCAATTCATTCTGATAATCCGTATCGGGATAATCGTAAGATTGTACCTTTCCATGATCTATGCAGTAGAGCCCATCGTGGTATGTTCCGACCCAAACACGCTTCTTGCTGTCCTCATAAAGTACACGGCAATTCTTCTGACTGAATTCATGATAGAATCTGTTCATGCTTTTAGTCTCCGGTTCATAGCGATAGACACCCTGCGTAGTACCCATCAGAATTTCTCCTTTAGATGTTTCGAGCATACAGCGGATTTCCTCTCCTTTCCAGTCGCCATTTATCATCTTCTTATTGTACAGCACTATTTTATTCATGCTGGGATGATAATAACACATTCCCTGATTATAAAGTCCTATCCAAACGGAATTATTTTCCCGGTCGCAATAGATGCTTTGAATACCGTTTCGTACTGTATTACCTGATAATAAAGGAATATCCAGTGTCCGGGTTACAGAGAAATTGTGCATATCAATGACATAGAATCCATCGATAACGGTTCCTACCCATGCATTTCCACCTTTATCCACATCCATAGAAGTAAACCATGAATAGTGTCCGAGTTGGATACCTGAAATTTGGTTCCATTTTTTATTATAGACATCATAATAGCCTACTCCACGATCCCACATCAACCAAAAGTCACCATTATCGAGTATCTTCAAAACCACACGGTCATCCGGTTTCAGTTGGTCTTTCAGGAAATCAAGTTGATGCACGAAACGTTTCTTTTCTAAATCGTAGCAACGGATAGCCCCTTTCTGATGAACCATCCAACTGTATTTTCCATGACTTTCTACTCCGAGTAATCCTCCATAGTATTCCATAAACTCATCATTCCTACAAACCTGTTCGATTGATTTTGTCTCTGCATCGTACATATAGACAGAGGAACCCGGCGTCAGAAACCAACAATGTTTCTCTGAATCAATAATCAGGTCCGCCACTTTATCCTTTAAGCCGAATTGTTGAAATAAAGAATCTACGTTATAGATGTACTGTTCGGTAGTCAAATCGAAGACGCGTAGGCTCTTGCGTTCTTTCATCCACAAACGTTTGTCGGCATCAATATATTGTTCGGGAATAATATGGTTATATGCTATCGAATATTCGCCATGAATATTGAAAGGGAAATTTGAATAGTTCGCACCATCATACAGGCTTAATAACACAGTACTTCGCACACCGATACGTCCGTCGGGAATGGGGAAAACGCTTTTTACATAGTTATCCGGTAATCCTTCGACAACTCCAATCTGGCGGAATACATAAGGGGATTCTTGCGAGCTAATATAACCCGGATACAATAATCCCATTAGTATGATTAACAAACATATTCGAATTTTCATGGCCATCTTTTTTTGTAGTACTATTATTAAGTACGAACGAAGAATCAAATCCCCTTATCCTACTTTACTATTATTTTCTGAATTTCGAGTTTATCTCCGGCTTGCTCTATCTGTAAACGAAGTACACAAGCTCCTGCGGGAAGAGTGAGTTTTCCTATTTCTCTTTCCGTCCATTGTATAGAACTGGGTAATTGCATGGGTTCTGTCTTTACTTCTGAATCAGAAGCTACGGACAATAAAGAATTTCCTTTTGATTGATAAACAAGATAAACGGTATAATCTCCATCGGTAGGAATACTTACAGTATAATTCATCCATTCTCCATCTTCTATTTGGGTAACGACGTAATTATCTTCTTCTTTTCGTAGCTCTACTGCTCCGTCAGGTCTGTATTCGTTGCCACGTTTCTTTCCTACATTGTGATAGGTATGCCCTTCGGGATCTTCCGCAAGACAATAATAATCGTAATCGGCAGCCGATATTTCACAAGGTAGCAAATGAATTCCTGATACACGCTTTCCCGTAGAGAAAGAAACGGGATCGCCTGCCATCCAGGGAGTCAATCGCTTGGTCAATGTTCCCCAGCCAGTCCATTCATAAAACCAGTTGGGTGCTATCCCCCAGTTTTCGCAACCGTGATGTTCTATCATATAATCACGGTAACGTTTCAACCAGGTATAGTTGTTCTCCGGCAATCCAGCACGTACTGCATAATGCGCCAATGCCATTTCACGAGTTCCGCCACTACCTGCTACGTCTCCACGTCCGTGAGGAGATACGGCTACGGATTCCCAACGTCCACTACGGCTTTTTATCTGGAGAAATTTTCCGTTCTCAAAGGTAACTTCATTTGAATTCTTACTATAACTTGTCGGTTCCCAAGGCTCTTTTTGCTCTTCATAGGTCTGGACTTTAGAGAGGTTATAACGATAGTTCCATTCCAAACCAAGAAGCAAACGGTTATTGAGACAATTATACAAAGAATCTCCCTGATTCCATGCCATTTCTGCGATAGCTACATAATTGTGGATACCTGCCAATACATGTCCCTGGTCGCGACTCGACTCCTGACATTGACCGTTTGGATAGATATAATACTGTAGCTGTTCATCGTATCCATAATCTGAAATCTTGTTTTCTCTTCCTTCCAATTTATAATCAAGCATGGTTGGTGATTTCTTAATCGGTTCTTTGCTAGTGACCGTCGGTCCTGAAGGATAAGGTAAATCATCCGGTCGATGCTTCATTCCCAATAAATAACGGTAAGCACGGTCATACATTACTTCGTTATCTAAGTAAATCCCCATTGCCATCATTCCACGAGCAGCGAAAAGTCCTTGATTACCAAACCTTGCGGCATCGAAATTAAAAATATTCCAATAGAATGTAACTCCGTTCTTTGAATCATCCCAGTAATTTGCATATTTGGAAGAGAAATCTTCCGTATTGCTATATCCAGGATAGACCAACATATTTTTAAAACGTTGCTGGTCTTCTACTTTCCAACCGGAATAATCACGCATTAATTCGGCGGCATCAATTAAAAGGTAAATCTTTCCGTTATCTAATGGTCCTGTTCCACGACTACTTGTATTGGTATAATAAGAATTAGCATTCAGATATTCGACCGCTTTACGGGCATAAGCCTCATCGCCCGTCAGATGCCAAAGCAATGCTAAGTCATGTGCCCGCCTGCCATCTACTCCGATAGTAGCATTAAAACGTCCTTCTCTGATTTGTTTTCCCCGATTGATAACTTGCGTATTGAGTGAAGAATAGGGAGATTCCTTTAATTTCAGAAAAGTAGAATAATAAGGCTCATGTTTCGCCTTGACCATAGCTTTCATCCGGTCTAAATCACCTTGGGTATAGGTGATTCCGGGATGGATAAAGTTACGTCGTTGCGCTTGCACTCCATTTTGAATATTCCCAATCCATACAATCCCAATAATCCATATAATTTTGTTAATCATAGTGCGATTCGTTTTTTATACAAGTGATAAGCAAAGATAGTATTTAGTAATAAAAAGGAGTTCAAAGTGAATGAAACATTTACTTTGATTAGCATAAACCCGGGAATAAAACTCTTGTATTTATACTCATGGTTCTCTTCCAGACTCCTTAATTCTGATTCCAGTGCAGCTTTGCTCTCATCTATTAATAGATAAGTTATTATCTTCCTATTGCAAAGTTCTTTCCTTCTAATACTAAAGTTACTCTTATCTAATCAGGGAAAACGCACGAGTGCTAATTGTTTAATAATCAATAGTTCCCTTCTCTTCTCAAAACTTATTTAATGGCAATACTCTTGTATATCTAATAATAAATAAAGTCTTCCTAGTTACTTTTCCTCATATAGACGTGTCACAACTTTACATGGTCATGCCACCTATTGCTTTCATCCTTTTTAATCTTCGGGCTTCTTCAATTGATATATTGATTATTTATATTGTATTCATTCTGGTATTT